>JAYVUQ010000538.1:0-2487 GCA_043787785.1 Bryobacteraceae bacterium | reverse complement strand
GACGGAGGGCGCGAAGCTGGCCAAGTAGTTCCAGACGGCGGACACCCGGGGCCGATTACCCGTCCGCAGTGTTTCGATGAGGGCCGAGGTATCGTGCGCCAACGACCGGCAGCGGACGCCGATCCGGTACATTTGCGCGGGCCGGTAAGACGGGTCAATCTGGGTACGCAGCAACTCGGCGGGGAAATCGGCACCGGCTTGCAAGGCCAGGGGCAGCGAGCCCCAGAATCGGCCGTTCACTTCGAGCAGCTTCGCAGTGCCCGTCGCCGGGTCCTGCCGGAACTCCACCATCGCCACGCCATCCCACTGCATGTCCCGCAGTAACTCAACCGCGTAATCAGCCAGTTGGGCCGACAATTTTTCTGACTGGCAGAGGACGCTAATGCCTCCGGTGGCGGGCTTCTCCCGCAAGCGCCGATGTTGGAACAGCAGCCTTGGCTCGCCACCGCGCATCAGCACCTCGACGCCCACACCATCGCCAACGGCAAATTCCTGAATCATGGGCGGATCGGCATACGGGCCTAAGGCTGCTACCTTCGCGCACAAGTCCTCGTAGGTGGAAGCGTAAGATGCAATGTAGTCTTGGGCCAAGGGATGCCGCAGACGGGGGTCCCGGTGGTTGGGCTTGAATACGACCGGATAGGCCCAATCCCGGCAGGCGGCCAGATTTTCGAGCGTTGGAGGCACGTGGGTGAGCGGCGCGGGGATGTTGAGCTGGGCTGCCCGGGCCAGAGTCCGGTCCTTATGGAGACACTCGGCAAAGGCCTCGCCTGCAGGAAAGAGCAGCGTGGCATACTGCTCGATCTCTGCCCGCTGCGCGTTCAGGTGAACGATGAGTGATTCTTCCGGCGTAATCACGTGAGTGATGGCTCCGGTGCGCACGTGAGCCACCGTCTCGAGCGTAATCTGGCGCAGATCGGACGAGGAGAATTCGAGCAAGTGGGCGGCGAAGCGCGAATATCTCGCGAAACCCCTCCCGGCCGGCGACCCCACCGTGACCCGCGCCCCGGCCCGCCCTAATGACCGGACAATCGCCAAGTCGATATGACCGCCTCCGTGCACCACCAGGACATTTACCTTACTGAGATCCGCCATGTCTGTATTGAGCCAGACAATGTTGCTTGCCGCAATTGAACCTTAGAGCTAAGTAGGCAATCCAAGGGTTTAGTACTAAGGGTTCTATCGCGCGCCAATTGTTTTTTCCATGCTGTGAAGGAGGATTGTAAAACTTGCTCAGCAACCAACTTGGACAGACACTTGCCAACTTCGCCGATCTCCGCGGATTGCCCGTTTTCCGCGCCGCCGGGGCCTGGTGGACACCTTTCGGTCACCAAAGCCGCTTCCTGATGACCGTGCCGGAACAGATCACAGTGGATCAGGACCACGACGAGATTGCCCGCCTGCTGTGGTCGAAACGGATGATGGCCGCCCGCTATCCCACCAAGGTGGGCGATGGCATGGAGAGCGGTTATTATTTGTGGCGGAAACAGCCTTTCGATCTGAATAGTCTCGACCGCAAATTGCGCAACTCCGTGCGCCGGGGGTTGGAACAATGCCAGCTTCGGGAACTGAGTGGGGATGACCTTTTCCGGCTAGGCATCGATTTGAACCGCGAAACCATGGAGCGTCAAGACCGTTTCAATCCCGAGTTTGGCGAAACTGCCCCGTGGCGCCGCTTTGTGGATGCGGTGGAACGGACGCCAGGCATGTCGATTACTGGCGCGTTTGTGGGGGACGAGTTGGCCGGCTATTCCATCGAATGCCGCGCGGATGGCTGGTGGTACGCGCTTTACCAAAATTCGCGTGCCGGGCTGCTGAAGAGTTTCCCGAACCATGCGCTCGACTATTTTTCGCTGGAACGAGCGGCTAAAGATGCCGAAGTGCATGGCATTCTGAATAGCCCGTTTCCGCTTTCGCCGAATCCGGGCCTGCACGACTATAAGACGCGCTTCGGCTACGAGGTGGAGCCCTACCGGCTCGTGATTCAGATGCATCCGCTAGCCAATTCGATCATGAAGTCGCCGCCCGTGCGCGCCGGCCTCCGATTGGCTTGCGACGCTTTTCCTGACCACCGTCGAGTGGTGCAAGCGGGACGTTTATGGGCCGGTTGGACCCCCCCTACGCCCGCCGCGCAACCGGCACCCTAGGTGCAAGCAGGTATAGGCGGCGAGGGCGCTGGCTGGGAAAACGTCCCATGATGTCGATTGATCTTGGCTCGCTTTCGGTCGTCCTATCGCCAGGCGAGGTTGGTTACCAATCCGTTCTGGGCGAAGTTGCCAGAGTTCACTCGCAGGGTAAGCTTAGCGCCTGAAGAGCTCAGCGCCATCTGCACCCATCCGATCGGTGCCGCTGGATCGAAGTTGTATGCTGCGGAAGGTAACTGGACGAGGTGCAGCCCATTGGTAGACGACACCTGGTAAGTGTGCTGGTGCCCGAAGAACAACGCCTTCACGTGGGTGGCGGGCGTCACAATGGTGAGGAACTGCC
>JAYVUQ010000537.1:0-17909 GCA_043787785.1 Bryobacteraceae bacterium | reverse complement strand
TCTGGGTTTACGGGGCATTCGCTCTATCGGTGGTAGACGGCGCGGACCTGTTGTAAACTCGTCAGTGGACACGCCCCAATTTGCCGCACCGCATCTTAGTTGTTGACGACGAACCGGACCTTGAGTCCCTCATCTCTCAGCGTTTTCGCAAACGCATCCGCAGCGAAGAACTTGCGTTCGTCTTTGCGGGCCATGGCGAGGAGGCACTCGCCAAACTGACGGAGCACGGCAACCTCGATATCGTCCTCACCGACATCAACATGCCCGTGATGGACGGCCTCACTTTGCTCACACGACTTCGCGAAGGCCACCCGCTCATCCGGTCAGTGATTGTCTCGGCTTATGGCGATATGCAGAACATCCGCACCGCCCTCAATCGCGGCGCTTTCGACTTTGTCACCAAGCCCATCGACTTTCAGGATCTCGAAATCACGCTCGACAAGGCGATTCACGACTCCTTGCTGCGCAAGCAAGCGGCGCGCGATCGTGACCACCTCACCGGCATCGAGCGCGAACTGGATCTGGCGCGCGGCATGCAAGAGTCCCTGGTGCCCTCCGAGTTCCCGGCGCACCCCCAATTCGAAGTCTTCGGCTCCATGGTCCCCGCGGCGCACGTGGGCGGCGACTTGTTTGACGTCTTCATGCTCGACGACCACCGCCTCGCCTTCAGCCTCGGCGATGTTTCGGGTAAAGGGATCGCCGCCGCCCTCTTCATGGCCGTCAGCCGCACCGTGCTCCGCGTGGCCGCGGGCAAAGGTTTATCGACGCAGGAGTGCATGCGCGAAGTGAACCTCTTCCTCTGCAAAGACAAGACGAACGCCATGTTCCTCACCTGCTTCTACGGCATCCTCGACCTCACCAGCGGCCAGCTAGAATACAGCCGCGCCGCCCACAATACGCCTTACCTGATTCGCGCTAACCCCGCCGCGCACTCGCGCACCGTCCAGGACCTCGACGGCGCCGGTGGACTGCCCCTCGCTCTCTTCGACTTCGCCGACTATGACTCGGCCTCCGCGCAGCTCGATCCCGGCGACTGCATCGTCGTCTTCACCGATGGCATCACCGAAGCGATGAATTCTGACTACGTGCCCTATGACGAAAGCCGCTTGGTTCCGCTGCTGGCCGGAATGAACCCGCCCACGCCGGTGCGCGAAATCGTCCAGGCCGTCATCGCCGGGGCCCAAGCTTTCGCCAACGGCTTCCCCCCTTCCGACGATATGACCGTGCTCGGCATCCGGTATCTTGGCAATGGCTAAGCCATGAGACGAACCACTAGGCTAGCGGCAACGGGATGGTATCTGCTCCAAGCGGTTGTGGCTTTTGCCCAATCCACGGAACGCCGGGCGACCGAGGCCGGCGTCCCGTTTATCAAGTGGTTCAGCCCGCAGGAGTATGCGGGCAGCCAGCAGGTCTGGTCCTTCGTGCAGGACGACTCCGGAATCCTCTACGCCGGGATCAGCAACGGTCTCCGGCAATACGATGGCAGCGGTTGGCGGGCCATTGCGACGCCCCACAACGCTCCGGTCCGTGGACTGGCGCGCGGGCCCGGCGGCCGTATCTACGTGGGCGAGGTGGGCGACTTTGGCTATCTGCTGCCCGATGAAAAGGGCGCGATGCGCTTCCAGTCGTTGCTCGAGTTCGTACCGCCCGCGGATCGCGACTTTCAGGATGTGCGTAAAATCCATCCCACGCCCGAAGGAATCTACTTTCAGAGCCTGGAACGGCTCTTCCTGCTCACCCCGGTCGGGACTGGATGGCGCACCAAAGTGTGGAAACCCAGCAGCCGCTTTCGCAATTCGTTTCTGGTTTCCGGCACCTTGTATGTCACCGTTACCGGCGTGGGGTTGCACCGCATGGCCGCGGGAAGGCTCGAAAAGCTCCCGGTCGAAGGCCTCGAACAGTCTCCTGAAACCCTGGTGACCGCGCTGTTGCCTCATGGAACGGAGAAAGGAGCGGGGGCGGAGAAGGGGCAGGTGCTGGTGGGAACTGGCGATGGCCGCCTCCAAGTGCTCGACGGCCAAGGTCTGCGGCCGTTTCCGCAGCCCGACGGCCTCTTGCGCAAGCTGGGGATTTCGGGTGCCGGCGCCGTCCTGTTGGGCGATAGCGCCATCGGTGTGGGAACCCGCGGCGGTGGGTTTCTGATTTTGGAGGCCAACGGCAAGACGCGCCGCCATCTGGATCGCGCGACCGGCATTCCCTCCGACGGCGTGCTGTCCGTTTACCGGGATCCCAGCGGCAGCGTCTGGCTGGGGCTGCAAAACGGAATCGCCAAGGTGGATGTCGACTCGCCATTCTCCGAGTTCGGCCGCCCGGCGGGCATGTCAGCCGCGGTGAACGCGATCCTCCGCTACCAGGGCACGCTGCATGTGGCGACGTTTGCCGGGCTCAAGTACCTCGACCCGCAGGCGGGGGAGTTCCGGGCGATCCAAGGAATTGAGACTTCAGGCATTGTGGGGTTGCTGGTGCATGGGGAACAGCTGCTGGCGGCGGCGGGGCGCGACGGGTTGTTTGAGGTGAAAGGCACGTCGAGCAAGCCCGTAACCAAGTCGGCCTTCTCGGCGGTGATGGTGAATTCGCGGCAGGATCCGGCGCGGGTGTGGGTGGGGACGCGCGCCGGGCTGGCGTCGATTCTCGAAGAGCGCGGGAGGTGGGTGGACGAAGGGTTGATGGTGCCGACGCCGGAGGTGCGCAGCATCGTGGAGCCGGAGCCAGGGCTGCTGTGGCTGGGCACACAGGCGCGAGGCGTGGTGCGGATCCGGTTCGGGGGCGACCCGAAAGCGAAGCCGGAGGTGAAGGCGTTTGGACGCGCCGACGGCCTGCCGGGGGATGGAGGCGTGAGTGTGCACCTGGCGGCCGGGCGGGTGATCTTCGCTTCGCCAGCCGGGGTGCGGGAGTTTGACCGCGCCACGGGGCGGTTTGTGCCGTCGACGCTGCTCGGCATGGTACCCACCGGCGGGTCAGCCGAGGAGTATAGCGTGGCAACGGACCACGGAGGGAACCTGTGGGCGAACTTTGGGGTGCGGCCGGTGGTGGTGCGGAAGCAGAGCAACGGCAGCTACCAGGCGGACGAGAACCTGCTGCGGCGGATTGGGGACGGGCAGGTCTACACGCTGGCGGTGGACAATGACAGCGTGGTTTGGCTGGGCGGGCTGGACCGGGTGTTCCGCTACGATCCGGCCAAGGCGCGGGTGCTGGGCGCCGCGCCTCCGTCATTAATGCGGCGGGTGACGGCGGGGGACAAGCAGAAGCAAGTGCTGTATGCGGGCGGCGGTGGCGGGGCGGCGCAATTGCAACCGCGGCTCGCCTACCAGGACAACGAAGTGCGCTTCGAATACGCGATGGCCAGCTTTGACGATCCGGCGAAGAATCAGTTTCAGAGCAAGCTGGAGGGGTTCGACCGGGACTGGTCAGCCTGGACGACGGAAACCCGGCGCGACTATACGAACCTGCCGCCCGGCAGCTTTGTGTTCCGGCTGCGGGCGAAGAACCTCACCGGGCAGGAAGGCACGGAGGCGGAATTCCGGCTGCAGGTGCTTCCGCCGTGGTATCGCACCTGGTGGGCCTTCACCCTTTACGGTTTGGCTGTGCTGGGGGCGATTCTTGCCGCCGACCGGGCCTTGCAACAAAGAGTGATCGCCCGTGAACGGCAGAAGTCAGTGCTGCGCGAGGCGGAGTTGCGCGCCGAGACCGCGGCGGCCGAAGCGAAGACCCTGCAGGCGGAGAACGAGCGCAACAAGAACGTGCAGTTGCTGAGCGAAATCGGTAAGGAGATCACCTCGTCGCTCGAACTCGACACCATTTTCTTTAAGCTCTATCAGCACGTGAACCAACTTACCGACGCCTCCATCTTTGGCGTGGGTATTTATCACGAGCAGCGCCATGAGATTGAATACCGGCTGGCGGTGGAAAATGGCAAACGCTATCCGCCTTATTCGCGCGACACCCGGGACCGCAATCAACTTCCGGTGTGGTGCGTGGAGCACCGCCAACCGGTGTTCATCAACGATGTGGCGAGCGAATCCTCCAAATACATTGAACACTATGACGATCCGCAGCGGTCGCTCGAGGACGGCAGCGAGAGCTCGCCGGCGCAGAGCCTGGTGTATCTGCCGCTGATGATGAAGGACCGCGTGCTGGGCGTGATTACGGCGCAAAGCCACCGGAAGAATGCCTACACGGATTACCACCTGGATCTGCTCGAAAACCTGGCGTCTTACACCGCCATCGCGCTGGACAACGCGGACACGTATCTGCATCTGAAGTCGGCCCAGGATCAGCTCTTGGTGCAAGAGAAGCTGGCGTCGCTGGGCGCACTGACGGCCGGCATCGCGCATGAGATCAAGAATCCGCTGAACTTCGTCAATAACTTTGCCGAACTGTCGGTGGAGTTGATGGAGGAACTGCAGGAAGAGGTGGACAAGCTCAAGGCGGGAGGCCAAGCGGATATCGACAATATGTCGGACCTGCTGGAGGACCTGACGGGCAATGCCAAGAAGATCAACGAACACGGCAAGCGCGCCGACGGCATCGTGAAGAGCATGCTGCTGCATTCGCGCGGCGGTGCCGGCGAGCGGCAGCTAACCGATTTGAACGCCATGCTGGACGAAAACGTCAACCTCTCCTACCATGGGATGCGGGCGACGGACCCGTCCTTCAACGTGACAATTGAGCGGGGGTTTGCGGTCGACCTGGGCCAGGTAGACGCGATCCCGCAGGATCTGAGCCGCGTGTTCCTGAACATCCTGAACAACGCCTGTTACGCGACGCACGACAAGATGAAGAAGACGGCCGCCGGCTACTCGCCCAACTTACGCGTCCGAACGGTGAACCTCGGCGACACCGTGGAGGTACGTATCCGGGACAATGGCATGGGCATTCCGCCGGAGGTGCTCGCCAAGATCTTCAACCCGTTCTTCACCACCAAGCCCACGGGCCAAGGCACCGGCCTGGGCCTCTCCATCAGCCACGACATTGTGGTGCAGGAGCACGGCGGGCACTTGGAAGTGGACACCGTGGCGGGAGAGTTCACGGAGTTTATTGTTCGGTTGCCGAGGTACTGGAGGAAGAGCGCATGAAGATCATGGTGGTGGACGACGAGGCGGATGTCCGCAGCATGTACGAACAGCGTTTCCGTAAGGAAGTGCGGGCCGGGCAGGTGGTGCTGCACTTTGCGCTTTCGGCGGAAGAGGCCCTGACGTTTTTGGAGACGCATGAGGAGGAGATGTTCATCCTGTCGGACATCAATATGCCGGGGATGAGCGGCCTCGATTTGCTGAAGGCGATCAAGGAGAAACGCCGGGATCGCAAGGTGATTATGATTACGGCCTATGGCAACGAGGAGTATCACAGCCAGGCGGTGGCCTACGGGTGCGATGACTACCTCACGAAGCCGATCGACTTCGGCGTGCTGAAGGAGAAGCTGTTGGCGGCGCCGGTGTAAGGCCGGGTGATGAGACCCGCTCCCTTATTTTTATGGTCGTCGATTAGTTGGAGTGGAAGGACCAGTTCAGGACGTCGGTGTTTTGCGCGTTGGCACCGGTCGACCCGGTGAATCCGACGCGGGCCTTGCCGCCACTCAGGAGGCCTGGGTTACCGAGGTTACCGAGGTTACCGAGGTTGACGTTGTTGGCCGTAAGCGCGACGGCGTTGTCGACCGTGACCGTCAAGGTGCCCACGCCAACCGCGGTCGTCATGAAAGTGATCTGCACGGTACGGGTGGTGCCGTCGGCGATGTTGAACCCGGGGTTAGCGTTTATGGCCAGAGTGGCGCCGGTGCCAGCGGGGCTGTGGGTAGAGGTATTCACTCCCGCGCCATTCGTTTGGATGGCCACGTGGTTGCTGTTGGGATCGTTGCGATCGGTCAGATTGGGATAGGTATCGAACTCAATCGCCAAGCTGTTGGGGATGGTGTCGTAGCCGATGCCGCCGCCGCCCTCTCCGATGGCGTTGGTGCCGCCGGTTTGAATCACGAAGGCCAAGCCATCGGCCGCCTGACTGTTGGTAGGGACGGGAATGATCCGGAACTGGAAGCTAGTGGTGAAGCCGTTTGCGACGGTCTGGGGCTCAGAGAACCAGATGCTGGCGGTCTGGCTGGGGTCGGACGTCATCCGCAACGCGTATTCCGGAGCGTTCGTGATGGTGTTGGCTTTGCTGCCGTTGATCGGGTTGATCGCGTTGAGGGCCAAGCCGGTGGTGTTCTGGAAATTGGCGAAGTTGAAGCCGGCCGGCGGCGCACTGGAGGGCGCGATGGAAAACATCCGCGGCACGGAAACGGCAGAAAAGTAGTTCTGGTTGCCCTCTTGGCTGGCCGTAAGAGTGCAAGTGCCTGCCGCGGTAAGCGTAACGAGGTTCCCGGAAACTGTGCAATTGTCGCTGCCCGTGAAGGTGACGAGCAAGCCCGAGTTGGCGATGGCGCTAACGGTGAAGGCGGGAGTGCCGAAGGTCTTATTCGGCAGCGAGTCGAAGGTAATCGACTGGGGGCGCTTGGTGATGGTGAGCGCGCTGGGCATATACGTGATGCCGTTCACGGGATTGCCGGTGTTGGTGGGTCCCGTGCACGTGATCGGGTAGGGGATGGTGGTCACGTCGCTCGTCTGGGTGGCGGTAGTGGTGCAGGAGACGCCCGCGGGAACGGGCGGGTCAAAGCCGGTGACGGTGTAGGACAGCGTGGGATTGGGCTCCAGGTAGACGCGGGCGACGTTGACGGCAGTGACGAAGAGGCGCTTCACAAACCCGGTGGCGGTGTTTGAAGGCAGGCTCTCGACGACGGTGCCACGCACATTCACTATCGACGTGACGTAGTACATGTAACTGGTGTTGAAGAGCGTGGCGGAGCTATCTACAATGTCGTCGGCAGTGGTGGCCGCGCTTCCGCCGGGGGCGCTCTTGAGGAACGTGAAGACGGTGGGGTTGGCGGGGCTTTTGCGGTAGATGTTGTACTGGAGCACACTGCCGGTGTCAGGTGCGGTCCAGTTGAGGGTGATGCGGTCGATGCGGCTCGAGGCACGCAAGCCGCAATCGGGGCAGGAGGGGCTCGGGCCGGGGGGCGGGTCGATGCTCGAGAGGACGGCGGTCTCGTAGTCGATGTCGCCCAGTTCCAAGGCACCGAGGTCGCTGACACCGAGGTCGCTGACGCCGAGGTCACTCACGCCGAGTTCCAATGCGCCGAGTTCCAATGCGCCGAGGTCGCTGACGCCCAAGTCGCTCACGCCGAGGTCGCTGACGCCGACATCGGTGGAGAGTCCGTTCACATTGAGCCGGCCGCCGATTTGCTGGAGGTTGAGATTGCGCCAATCGTTTGAATCGCTCAGGAAAGGCGTACCGTTTACGCCGTCGCCCATGATGCCGCTAAAGTTCACGTCGAGACGAAGAGAAGTGTCGCTTTTGAGTCCGTCGTGGTTCCAATCGGTGAAGTTGACGAAGTCGTTTTCGAGGCGCAGCATCTTCGCATTGTCGGTGATGGCCGAACCGTCGCAGCGCAAGGCGGCAGCAGCGTTTTGCGGGTCATTAGCGGCCAGCGGGCCGTAGAAACGGGTCTTGTACACGGGCGAAGATAAGGCCTCCGACAGGGAGTTCTCATCGATGCTGGCGAGGGTGCCGGCGGAGAAGTCAATCACTTTGTCGCCGCCGGCCACGGGGGAGAGTCCGCGCGACTGATAGAGGTAATTCATGACGCTGGGATAGTTCGGCATGCAATTGGGGACGCGGAAGGGGCCGGCGTGGGAGAGGCCGAGGTTATGGCCCAGTTCATGCATCAAGGTGCCGGCTTGGACGAGGGAACTACCGACCTGGTCGTTAGCCGGCAGATTTGAGCTCCACAAGCCGAGGGTGATCATCAGGTCGCCGCCGGGGCGGTCGGCGACGCCGGATACAGCCTTGGGCCCTCCCGGCAAAGCATTGCCGTTGGCGTCAAAGGGTCCGGCGAAGGCGTGGGCAAAGAGGGCGTAGTGGAAAAGATCCTTCCGCAGATGCGAAAAACGCGAGGGCAGCCCGAGGCGAGCGTTGCCGTCGCGCACGCTGGTGAAGCCTTTCTTGAAGCTGAGCGTCGCGTAGGGCGTAGGGAAGGCACAGACCGAAGTCTTGGCGTTGGGGCAGAGGAGACTCGATTCTGGAATCACTTCGCCGCCCTGGGCGTAGGCGGTGGGGACGATGGCGGGATCGAGATCGCGGTCGGGGCGCTGCGGGTCCGGTTGGTAGTTGTTGCCGATGTCGAAGTGTAAGCTGATACTTTGCCGCTTGAAGGCGGCGGCTACCTGTCTCAGCGCATCCCTCTTTGGGATATGCACGTGCGTGCTGGGTCTTTCGCCCTGCATCCAGTCGATTTCGACAAAGACGTCCTTCTGCCCATTCACGGCACCCATCCGGGGTAAATTGACGCAAGGCTCGGAGGAGGGGTACGGAGCGCAGCCGCCGAAAGTGGCGGGGGTGGTGGCGGTGCCCGTGTTCAGGTGCATGCCATTGGTTTCCCAGGTGTCGAGCAAGCCGTCGGCATCGGTGTCGGTGACGTTCATGCTGGCGACGATCGCGCCCCAGGTGAGGCACAGCTGATTGTCATCGCTGCTGGCTGCGACGTTGAAGGAGGCGGCATTTTGCGGGAGCGGGAAGCTAAACGTGGGGTTATCCCAGCGCACGCCTTGCGCGCCGACGAAAGGCTGGAAGAACTGCTTGTTGTTCAGCGCAAGGGTGGATTGGAAGGATGGCCGCCCGTTGCCCACAATCGAGGTGACCTTGGCGGCAAGCTGCTCGGAGGCTTGGTAGAAGCCACCCACCGTCTGGGTCATACCGTCGCCTCGCTTCGCCATCGTAAAGGCGCCGTCGTAGATGACTACAGACTTGAGGGGCGCGGCGGAGGGATCGCCCGGAACCACGATGCGGTAGACGACCACCAGCGTGGCGCCGTTGGTGAAAGGAGCATTGCCATTGCCGTTCGCGCCGCTATCGGGCAGGCGAACGGTGTGCGCACCGTTCGCGACGCGCACGTTCTTCGTTTTGTCGATGTCCAGGTAACGGAGGACGTCAGCGCGGTAGACGCGGCCCGACGAGCCGGACGGCCCGGTGGTGCCCCCGGAACTCCAGCAGGCGGCATTCTTGGGATCGCCCAAGGGCTTGCCGACGATGGCCTTGCCGCGGAAGAAGCCGTTGATGGAGGAAGGATTGGGTGTCAGCTCGACGGTCTGCCAATATAGGAAGGCGGCGATCACGTCGGCACCGGCCGGCACGCTGTTGTTGAGGTTGATGGTGCCTTGGGCGAAGCCGCCGATACCTTGTCCCCGCAAGCCCACCCCGGCCACGGCGTAGTCGCCGGTGACGAAGTAGTTCTTGAAGAAGCGCAACGAATCTCCATTAGCGGCGCGCCCCGGGGGGGCCAACGCCAACGCCGACAACATCATCAGGGACAAGCAATTCCATCTACGGTTCAACGTAATCCTCCGGCCAACATTCTTAGAAAGGGAGGCGTTCTCTGGTGCCTTTAACAAATGTAAATGTCCCCTGAAGCGTACGATAACAGGAAAACAGAGACATTTTTGGTACTAGTGGTACCATCTCAGCGAAAATTAACGTTTTTGTTATGACAACGCAACGAAAAGGAAATCGATTCGTAGCCGGGTAGCGAAAAAACGAAAAACTCCCTTCTTTTCTGCACTTGCCCAGCTTCGAGGTCTGCCCTCTTCCTGGGCCGGATTGCCCTGCGGCAGCCAATACGGAGGCCTCCCGGTTCTGGTGCATGAAGGGGTGTCGTGCCTGTGGTTTCTGGTTTCCCAGTTTTGGGCGTGCTCGGCTCTTCGACTCCGAGGAATGACGCGGCTTCACCTTTCGCCTTCCCCTCCTGACAACAGAGTCGGCATCCCAGACAAGTTTTTCGCAAGCCCGATCCTCCAGCCCGTCGTTCCCTCTGTTTACGCTTTGTCTGGCACCTGACGATCTTCGACGCAAAACTCGAGGCCAGAATAAATTGCAGTGCCAAATTGCAGTCTTTTG
The DNA here is from genome assembly GCA_043787785.1 of Bryobacteraceae bacterium. Lineage (GTDB taxonomy): Bacteria > Acidobacteriota > Terriglobia > Bryobacterales > Bryobacteraceae > JALHNI01. The sequence goes on along the minus strand of JAYVUQ010000537.1, from coordinate 7,931 downwards.
GATTGGATTGACACTTTTGGATTTCCAGACACTTTTGGATTTGGCAGTGCCGATTTAGCAGTGCCGATTTGGCAGTGCGATTTGGCAGTGCCGATTTGGCAGTGCCAGACACTTTGATTTCAAGACACTTTTGGATAGTTCGAGGCCAGAATAAATTGCAGTGCCAAATTGCAGTCTTTTGGATTGGATTGACACTTTTGGATTTCCAGACACTTTTGGATTTGGCAGTGCGAGATTTGGCAGTGCCGATAGATTTGGCAGGATTTGGCAGTGCCAGACACTTTTGGATATTTTTTCGGTCAGTCGAGCAGATTTACTTTGTGAACGACAGAACGCATAAGATTCTCGGCCACGGCCATGATTGCGTGTCCTTGTTCAGGTGTCACCGCAAGATTGATCAGCACGGACATGATGCCACCATACAAAAACTGCATCCAATCCCTACGCCCCATTCGATTCGAGGCTTCGGTCATGTTGTTGAACTGGTAGTCAATGATTGCGGCCTGCTGCACGTCCCAATGGTGCATGTTTACCAGTTGCTTCTTAATATCATCGAGGGCAGCGGCGATTTGCTCACGCTCGGGTTTCGTGAACGGTGTATCCGTATTGCTATCCTGGGCGGCTAGGGATGCAGCGAAATCTTTCTGTTGGCGGAATTCGTTCCAGAGGTCCGTAGCATCTATCTCCTTACGCAGTTCCGTTACCCAATCACCAAAATCGTTTTCCGTCCTCCACCATTCACCGTGGGTAGGTTTGTGTGTTGTATGGTTGTTGTCTTCTCCGGGTGAGTAGATGGACTCCCTTGGCATGAATTGGAAGAAGTAGCTGGTTTCTTGATGGACAAGGCGTGGTACGTGTATGAGAGGTTCATATTGGCCACGATCCTCTGCCGTCGTTTCCCAATCGAAAGAAGCAGGCGATAAGGATGCACGTGTTATTTGTTCAAAGAGTGCGTTCTTTTGGGATGTTCGTAGTGTAAATGTCTCTACCACTGTTTCTCCGAGAGGCAGTATATCAGCTTAGGGTAAATGGGCCCATCCACGGGTAAATGGGGCGGTAAATGGGGCCATCGGTAGAGTCTGTCGGAGTGAAATCTTTGTCGAACCTAAAATCAACAACTTACAGACTTGCGCCGCGAAAACTTGCCCCGTAAGTTATTGATTCTGCGTATGTCAAATTTTCACTCCGACAGACTCGGTAAATGGGGCCATCCGCGGTGCCGGTCCCCAACGTGGGCCGCAACGCCCTGTGCCCCTAAAGCAGTCGCCTCAAATACAAACGCTGTTGCGCCAACCTCGCCCGACAGGCCAGAGCCGCCTAGCACGCCAGAAAAAACATTTTTTCCGAAAACAAACCCGGCGATCTTCAACAAAACAAATGTTTCGCCCCCTTGGGTTCCGCAGAAAAATGGAGCAGCCCCCCAGGCGAATGCCAAATGGGGGGCTGATGTCAAAGCGGTTCTTACTTCTCGATTCGCATTCCGTAAAAGCTGCGGTAAACGAAGAAAAGGGCGATGGCGAGGAACACCGCCGCCAGCGCGTTGGTGAGGCCGGGGCCTTGGTCCTTGGTCAGCGAGACGGCAAGCTCGACAGCGAGCAGGCCGAAGAGAGTGGTGAATTTGATGATCGGATTCAGGGCTACCGACGAGGTGTCCTTGAAGGGATCGCCCACCGTGTCACCGACCACGGTGGCATCGTGCAGCGGAGTACCCTTCTGCTTCAGTTCCGTCTCCACGATCTTCTTGGCGTTATCCCAAGCGCCGCCGGCATTGGCCATGAAGATGGCTTGATAGAGGCCGAACAGGGCAATCGATATCAGGTAGCCGATAAAGAAAAAGGGCTCAACGAAGGCGAAGGCCAAGGTGGCAAAGAAAACGGTGAGAAAGATGTTGAACATGCCCTTCTGCGCGTATTGGGTGCAGATCGCAACGACCTTCTTCGAGTCCTCAACGGACGCCTTGGTGATGCCCTCGAGCTTAATGTTGGCTTTGATGAACTCGACCGCGCGGTAAGCCCCGGTGGTAACGGCTTGCATGGAAGCGCCGGTAAACCAATAGATCACTGCGCCGCCGGCGATTAGGCCCAGCAGGAAAGGCGGGTGGAGAATCGAGAGCTTTTCAATGTTTTGGGTCAGCTTTGCGGTGAGGCTGACGACGATCGAGAAAATCATCGTCGTCGCGCCCACCACCGCCGTGCCGATCAGCACGGGCTTCGCGGTGGCCTTAAACGTGTTGCCCGCGCCGTCGTTTTCTTCCAGGTTTTCCTTGGCGTGTTCAAATTGCGGATCGAATCCGAAATCCCTCTTGATTTCGGCGGCGATGCCTTTGATCTGTTCGATGGTGGAGAGTTCGTAAACCGATTGCGCATTGTCCGTCACCGGGCCATAGCTATCCACGGCAATCGTCACGGGGCCCATGCCGAGGAACCCGAACGCCACCAGGCCGAAGGCGAAGATGGCGGGAGCGATCATCAGGTGGCCGAGGCCCAAGGTGGAAACGCCATAGGCGACGCTCATCAGAAGCAACATGGCCATGCCCAGCCAGAAGGCCGAGAAGTTACCGGCGACGAGGCCCGAGAGAATATTCAAGGACGCGCCGCCCTCACGCGACGAGGTGACCACTTCGCGAACATGGCGCGAGTGTACCGAGGTGAAGGCTTTCACCATTTCGGGAATGATGGCACCGGCGAGGGTACCGCAAGTAATGACGGTGGAGAGCTTCCACCAGAGCGACGGGTCAGCCCCGATATTGGGGATCATTAAATAAGAGAGAACGTAAGTCAGAGTGACGGAAACGCCGGAGGTAATAAACACGAGCGAAGTAAGTGGGTGCTCAAAGTTCATCTTAGGGACATTCGCGTATTTCGCCTTGGCCATGGCTTCGTTCAGAAAGTAACTACCGGCGGAAGCGACCACCATCATGACGCGCATCATGAAGATCCAGACGAGTAACTGCACTTGCACCATGGGCTCGCGCACGGCGAGCAGGATAAAACTGATCAGGGCGACGCCGGTGACGCCATAGGTTTCAAAGCCATCGGCAGAGGGGCCAACGGAGTCGCCGGCGTTGTCGCCGACGCAATCGGCAATTACGCCGGGGTTGCGGGCGTCGTCTTCTTTGATCTTGAAGACGATCTTCATTAGGTCGGCGCCGATGTCGGCGATCTTCGTGAAGATACCGCCGGCGACGCGCAACGCCGCCGCACCCAGGCTTTCGCCGATGGCAAACCCGATGAAGCAGGGGCCGGCGTAATCACCCGGCACCGCCAGCAGAATGAAGAGCATCAGCAGGAGCTCCACCGAGATCAACATCATGCCGATGCTCATGCCCGCCTTGAGCGGAATGGCGTAACAGGGAAAGGCTTTGCCGGTAAGCGCAGCGAAAGCGCAACGGGAGTTAGCGAAAGTATTCACGCGGATGCCGAACCACGCGACGCCATAACTACCCAGAATGCCGACTACGGAAAACAGTAGGATAATTCCAACTTTAAAGGCTTCCATTTTGAGAAGTACGCCGAAGTAGACGATAATCACGATGGCGATGAAGGCTTCGAGAATCATCAGGAACTTGCCCTGAGTCTCCAGGTAAGTGCGGCAGGTGGCATAGATGAGTTCCGAAACTTCCAACATGCTTTTGTGGACGGGTAAATTTTTGAGCTGGCGATAAATCACCAGGCCGAACACCAGCCCAAGGAAGCCAACGATGCAGCCCAGCAACAGCAAAGTGCGTCCGCCAGTGTCGCCGAAGAAGAGGGCCATATCGAGGTCGGGCAGGACGAGGTTGGCCTCCCCACCGGCGCGCTCCTGAGCGGTGGCCATTTGTAGGGCGGCCGCCCCCAGCATCAGCGTCTTGATCATTCGCGGCAACCCCAGCCGCGCAACAAATGAAGGATTCATGCATTGGCTCCAGTACAAAAAAGTATCGCGCTCCCCCGGAGAGTGCGCCGAAAGATCTGATTACTGTATCCTAGCCGGGGGGAAGTAGCAATGCCCAGCATGACGATAGACTAGACCTAGCATATGGGCCTACTGATTAATGGCGAGTTTGTGGATGACGCGATGATTCGCGACGAGGTGGCATCGATCCGGCCGCGGTACATGGAAGCGGTGACGGGCATGGATCCGGTGGCTGCGGAAATGCAGCTCTGGGATTGGTCGAAGGAGAACGTCATTGAGCGGACGCTGCTGAGACAGGCCGCCCAAGCGGAGCCCGAACGGATTCCGGAAACGGAAATCGAAGAGGCCATGACCGCGGTGCTGCCACCGCCGGGTGGGCCGGAGAACTGCGAGCCGGGGGTCACACGCGCCGGCGCCGACCGCGAGGCGTTGCGGAAGGAAGTAGAGATCCGCCTGCGCATTGACCGGCTGATCGCCAAGGTGAACAGCAAGGTCTCCGCACCTCGCCATAAAGACCTGGTGCAGCGCTACAAGAAGAATCGCGACGCGCTGGTGCGGCCGGCGATGGCGCACGCCTCGCATATCGTGCGCAATGTTCGCCGCGGCGAAGAGGACGCGGGCGAGAGTAGCGACGAAGCCCTGGCGGTGATGCGGCAGGCGGAGAAACAGCTGGAAGCGGGCACGCCCTTCGCCGAAGTGGCCGACCAGTATTCGTCGTGCGCCGGCAGCGGTGGCAGCCTAGGCTGGTTCCCGATGGGTGAAATGGTGGACGAGTTCGACGAAGTGCTCTTTGCCCTAAAGCCCGGCGAGCGCAGCAAGATCTTTCGGTCGCAGTTTGGCTATCACATCTCCCTTCTGCACGAGCAGCGCAAGGAGGGCCCGATTCCCTTTGACGAGGTGAAAAGCCATTTGGAGGAAGAGATTCTGAAGGAGAAGCGCGACAAAGCGCTGGGCGATTATTTGGACCGGTTACGAGCCAAGGCCGACATCACAAGCGCGGAGGCCCCACCGGCATGAACCCCCTTGGCATCATCCAACCGTGTTGCGTGCCGAGCCGGCAACGGGCGGAGCAATTGGCTCTCTCGGAGCGGATGACGGAGCAGCGGGCGCGCGCACGGTCCGGCTCAACCAGCGGAATGATCCGGCTCGATGGGGGCCGCTTCCTCATGGGGACACAGGACCAGGATGGCTACTCCGCGGATGGCGAAGGCCCGGTACGCGAGGTGGAGTTGACTCCGTTCTACGTGGATACGACGCCGGTGACGAACGAACAATTCGCCGAGTTTGCCGCCGCCACACGCTACCGGACGGATAGCGAGCGGCTGGGCTGGTCGTTTGTTTTTCACTTACACGTGGCGAAGGAGTTAGTAGACCAAACCGTACCTGGACATTATTGGTGGTGTAAGGTAAATGGCTCTGATTGGGCGCATCCAGAAGGGCCGGACACCGGGGTAACCACGCGGCCGCATCATCCGGCAACGCATATCTCATGGAACGATGCGCGAACCTATGCCCAATGGGCCGGCAAGCGTTTGCCGTCCGAAGCCGAGTGGGAATATGCGGCGCGGGGTGGGCTAGAGCAGAAACGATTTCCTTGGGGCGATGAACTAATGCCCGATGGCCAGCATCGTTGTAACATCTGGCAGGGTACATTTCCAGATGTAGATCTGGGTGAAGATGGCTTTACCGCGCCGGGGCCCGTTGATGCGTTTTTGCCCAATGGATATGGAGTGTTGAGCGCCACCGGTAACGCCTGGGAGTGGTGCGCGGATTGGTTTCATCCCACGTGGCACGATACAGCCACAAAGCTGAATCCGGTCGGCCCGCCGCAGGGGCATGAACGGGTGATGAAAGGTGGCAGTTACTTATGCCACCCGAGTTACTGTAACCGCTACCGCGTTGCCGCGCGGACGAAGAACACCCCCGATAGCGCGACCACCAATATTTCGTTCCGCTGCGTGCGGGACATTTAAGGAGCTACCGGTAGCCGGATCTCGACTTCGAGGCCCGTCGGTTGACGGTTGCGACAGTAGATTTCGCCCTGGCATGCGTCAATGCAGCTCTTGACAATGGCCAAGCCCAAACCGACGCCACCGCTGGAATTAGTGCGGGTACGGGCAGGGTCCCCGCGACGGAAGGGCTCGAAGACTTGCCCAATCAAGTCTTCTGGGACTCCGGGCCCGGAATCGGCCACCGTCAGAACGATCTGCTGGCCTTGCTGTGCCGAGGTCACCTGGACCGGACCGGCGTCCCCCGCGTAACGGAGCGCATTGCGCATCAGGTTGGCGATAGCGCGCAGCAGCAGGCTAGGGTCGGCCAGCACGCGGTGCGCGGGGTCAATCGTCAGCACCAGTCGGCTGTCGCCTTGCCCCTCCCGCTCCACCGCCCGCTGGGCGAGAAGCGCGAGGTGGATGGGTTGCAACTTCACTTCGTCAGGCTGCAAGCCCATCTTGGTAAAAGAAAGTAGTTCGTTCACCAGGCTCGACATATGTTCGATTTCGGACTGCAGGTCGACGACATACTCACGGTCGGCCTCAGAGACACGCCGCTCGAGAATACCGGCCGCGAACTGAATGCGCGCGATGGGCGAGCAAAGTTCATGGGCGACGTCGGCCAGAAAACGCTTTTGCCCGGTGACGAAGCGGGAAAGTTGGCTAGAGAGTTGATTGATAGAACTGCCCAATTGGCCGAGTTCGTCCGTGCGGGCATGAGGCAATTCGATCTCAAAGTGGCCATGAGCAATTCGTTCCGTGGCCTTTGACATCTGGGCTACAGAGGCGGTGAGGTTGCGGATAAATGGCAGCCAGCACATTGCCGACACGCCGAGCGTAAGACTTAGGGCCAACAGCCAAGGCCGGCCGTCGAAGAAGAAACTGCTACTCAGCCAGCCGGGTGATGCGAACAGCAGCGAGCCGGGTTGACCATGGGGTGAGCGCATGCGCAGACCCACCCAGAAGGTGAGCGGGCCGCCGGTACGCTCCACAAACATGCGGTTGGTGGGCGGAGGCCCTTTCCGGTGACGGTCTTCCGGAGGGGGGCGATCAGGCCGGTCTGGGCGGTCTGGCCGGAACGAGTCAGGTGGTGGCGGGGGGCCGTTTTGGCCGGGCGGACGTTCGCGAACGCGTTCCAGGACACTTTCGGGGATGGTGACGGCGGGTCCACCCAACAGATGCCCCTCGCGGTCGACAAGTAGGAGCGTGACGTCGGACTCGCGGGCGTAACGGTCGATGACCGAATCCCAGCGGTCGCGCGGAAGGTCCTCCAGTTCCCGGGTTAGCAAGCGGCTAATGCCATCCATCTTTTCACGGGAGGACGACACCAGTAAAGGCTTCAGTTCGCCGCCATACTGGGTCAAGAGCATCGCCGCAAACATGAGCGCCAACACGCCGATGTTGAGCAGAGCCAGCAGCAACACCTTCGTGGAAAGCTTCATTCGAGCCCCCGTGAGCCGGGCTTCAGCAATAGGTAGCCGGCGCTGCGAACGGTCTGAATAAAGCGCGGCGACTTAGCATCGTCACCCAATTTGCGCCGCAGAGAAGAGATGTGAACATCGATGGAACGGTCGAAAACCTCGAAGTCGCGGTCTGCCACTTCGAGCAGCAGTTGCTCCCGGGTCTTAATGCGTCCGACGCCTCGCATCAAAGAGAGGAGGACGTCGAATTCGACTGGGGTGAGCGTGAGCAATTGGCCGGCTTGGGTGGCGCTACGAGTGCTGGGGTCGGCCATCAGGTCGCCGACCGTGACTGCCGTGGAGACCGGAGCCTGCCGTCTTGAGCGGCGCAGGACCGCGCGCAAGCGGGCCAGCAGTTCGCGTGTCGAAAAGGTCTTGGGGAGGTAATCGTCAGCGCCGCCTTCGAGGCCAATGATCCGGTCGGCCTCGTCGCCCAGGCCGGTGAGCATCAGCACCGGCACGCTCGATTTCTGGCGCAGACGCTTCAGCACCTCAAAACCATCGAGGCCCGGCATCATGACGTCCATAATGACCGCATCGAAGGCCTCTTTGAGCGCCAGGTCAAGCCCGCTGAGGCCATTGTGCG
>JAYVUQ010000536.1:0-8566 GCA_043787785.1 Bryobacteraceae bacterium | reverse complement strand
TCATCGTTGGCACAGACTTACTCTTCGGCCTCATTCTTTCGGCCGCCGGCGGAGCCTTTCACCTCTCCACCGGCACTTACAATGGCGCAGTTCTCACTTACCTCGCCCCCGCCGGCATCATCGGTGCCTTAGTGGGAGCTTCACTCGGAACCAAACTACCCGCCCGCCCCCTCCGCGCCACGCTGAACGTAACCCTCGTCTTCGTCGGCTGCAACCTCTGCTGGAAGGGCTTGCGGCTGCTTTTATAAGACTGGAACCCATTCCTTCTCCGTCTCTGAGCGTGCCTTGTCTAACTAAGTTCGATCTCCCTTCCAGCCGCGCACGGAGTGAGCGGGCCAGGCTGCTTACGGGGCTTCCATCACTTTAGAGGGTGGCCCGCTTTTGAGAAACGCGGCTAAAAAACACGCGCATTAGGCAATCTCACGATACTCCACCGTCTGCACGCTGGCGAACCCCTCGGCCACCGTCGGTGGACGCAGTTTCGCCGCCATCTCGCGGATCGCCTCCGCCGGTACTACCCGCGCCCGTAAGGAATTTCGCCGCAGGCACTCTTCCACCGGCGTCGCAATGTACACCGCACACACTTCGGCGCCCGCCGCCTCAGCCAGCTTTCGCCACGGCTTGCGATGGGCCGGAAGCAGATTCGTCGCGTCAATGATCGTCGCCTTGGCCCCCGCTTCCAGCCGCCGACGCAGCAGATAGCGCATCGTGCTGAACACCGCGCCATGAATCTGCTGATTATGTACATCGTCCGCCAGCAGCATGCGGACATCGTCCGACGACAGCACCGTGATGCCCTGCGCCAGCGCCCAGGTCGACTTGCCCGAACCGGGCAAGCCAACCAGCACCACTACCAGCGGCATTAGTAGCTGTATTTCTCCGTCGCTAAAACGCGCAAAGCAATCTGCTGCCGCAAAGCGATCGAATTCACCGGCTCATACTTGGTTAGCCGTTTCAAAAACGTCAGGCCGGTGCGCAACGTGTCGCCTTCGCCGCATGCGGCGAGCACCGTCTTGCCGATGCCTTCCATCTCCTGCATCCGGTCGCGCAAGAATACTTGCGACATTGCGGCCGCAATCTCGCCCCGGCCCAACGCGGCCAGCTTGCGCGCGCGCAAGTAAGTGCATTCCATCGCAAAGGCCGACATGGCCAGGTCGGCAATGCCGGCCATCACTTCCTGCTGTTGTTCCAGGTTGGTCGTGAAGCGTTGATAGGCCGCTCCCAGTGCCAGCAAAGTAACTTTCTTCGAGTTCTCCACCAACTTACTTTCGGCACCCCATTCGGAAGTATCCTGATCCGGCGACGGCCCGGCCATCAGCTCACCCATTAGCTTCTGCACCGCCGCCACCAAAGGTAACTGCCCGCGTTGCGCGCGCTTCAGCAACGTACCCGTGCCCAGCAACCGGTTGATCTCGTTGGTGCCTTCCCAAATGCGGTTGATGCGCGAATCGCGGTAGTGTTTCTCCACCGCATACTCCGCCGAAAAACCATTGCCGCCGTGAATCTGCACGCCCTCATCCACCACATAATCGAGCGACTCAGAGGCAAACACCTTAACAAAGCTGCACTCGGCGGCGAACTCTTCCACGGCTTTTAAATAAGTGGGATAGGCGTTCTCCTGCCGCGGCGTCCACCCTTCCAGATGCGCCTCAATCATGCCCGCCATCCGGTAACTGATACTCTCCGTCGCAAACGTCCGAATCGACATCTCCGCCAATTTATGCCGGATCATGCCGAACTCGCCAATCGACTTCCCGAACGCCTTCCGGTCATTCGCATACTTGGCGCAAAGGCCAATCACATACTTCGCAGCCCCTACCGCGAACGGCCCCAGTTTCAAACGGCCCAGGTTTAGCACATTGAACGCAATAATGTGCCCGCGGCCAATCTCGCCCAACACGTTCTCCACGGGCACGTGTACATTGTCCAGGAAGATGGCCGTGGTTGAGCCGCCCTTCACGCCCATCTTCTTCTCTTCGTGGCCCGGCTTCACGCCAGGGTAAGCCCGCTCCACCAGAAACGCGGTGAACTTATCCTTCGCCCCATCGATCTTCGCGAAAACCGTGTAGAAATCCGCTTCGCCGCCATTGGAGATCCACATCTTCGTGCCGTTCAGCACGTAATGCTTGCCATCCGGCGTCAGCACCGCGGTGGTCTTGGCCGCCAGCGAGTCGGAGCCCGCTTCGGGTTCCGTCAATGCGTAGGCGCCAATCATCTCGGCCTTCGCCAGACGCGTCAGGTACTTCTCGCGTTGCGCCGGCGTGCCGTACAGCAAAATCGGCAACGTGCCAATGCCCGCATGCGCGCCGTGCCAGTTGGCATAGCTGCCGTCCTTGGCCAACCCCTCGGCGACGATCATGGACGACACCATGTCCATCTCCATGCCGCCGTATTCCTCGGGCACCGTCACGGCCGTCAGCCCTAGTTGAGCCGACTTCTTCACGATGCCCACGGCTACGCCGGGCTCGTGACGCAGAATCGCATCCAGGTTCGGTTCCACTTCCTTCCGGAAGAAATCCTCCGTCGTGCGGGCGATCGCCTTGTGCTCCTCAGTGAAGTCCTCCGGCGAATACAAATGGTCCAGAGAAGCGGTCTCAAGCAGAAATGCGCCGCCCTTGGTTTTGGGCACGGCAATAGAAATGGCAGCCATGAAAATGGTCCTTTCGTCAGGGAAGTCCAAATTTGAAAATACCACTTTAAGCGATTCGAAGATCGGCTCCGGCGAGTCTGCCCAGTGGGCCCCACTGCCATACCCGCCCCTTTTCTATTTCAGCTTCCAGTCCTCACCAAAAAAACCGGCGCCCGCGATCTTGCCAGGCGCATACGCATCGGCCGGCGTCGCCGTGTCAATGATGGCCCAATCGGGCAGTTTGGGCACTTGCCGCGCGTTGTTTAGCGCATCGAACTCGCGGAACGTGAAGCCGCTATTGAGCACCACATACTTGGCCGGGTTCAGTGGATTCGGATAGATCAACAGCGGCACATGGCCGGGCGCATAGGTCTTCGTCCCTACCGCCACCCCGGCCGCGGTCCACTTCACCGGCAATTGATTCACAATCCGCGCCAGCACTTGGTTCGAGCCCGGGTCGCCCCACAACACCAGGTTGCTGCCGGCGATATCGGCGTCGGTCACCTGGCCATCGTCCTTCACCGGCGCATCGCCACGGAAAACCTTGCGCCATTCGCTCAAAGCCCGCTCGCTCTCCGCCTTCACCCACGGCGCGAGGCTCGCGTCGAGCGGCGTGCCCGTCGGCCGCACCATCAGGAAAGCATTCCAGAAAGCATCGTCAATCGGCCCTTGCAGCCCATGCCGCTTCACCCTCTTTTCCGGCCCATTTTCCGGCGCGCCCAACGCCCACTTGCCATTCCGCTTCACTAGTGCCGCCACATAAGAGCGATCCGTAAATGGTGCCGGACCCGTCAACGTCTGCCCGTCAATCCGAATCACCGGCTTCGCCGCCGCGTCCAAAGGATAACCGCCCGTGCCAAAGTTCAGCCGCACCGCCGTCACCCCAGACGTCTTCACATCAAAGCCCGTCACGCCATATTCAGCCTCCACCCGGCCGCGCTCCCAATGCTGATCCAGGCCATCGATCACTACCCACTTCATGCGGTTATAGCGTAGCGTGTAAGTGACAAACTTCACCTTGTGCGCGTATAAGTCGCGCCCGCGAGCGGCCAGCAAATCCAACTTTGCCGCAATGATGGGCTTCGAATCGGGATGATACCGGTGGCCGGTTTTGGGCCCAATCACGTGCGTCATCCGCATGCCCTCGGCCTCCAGAGCCTTCGCCATAAGGTCCGCCGCTTGCTTTTGGCCATCGTCCTCGCCCGAGTATGCGACGACGGGCACGTTGTATAAGTTGGCGGCATAGTCGGTCGAGTTATAAAGGCGCCAGAGCTTCTTCTGCCAATCCGGAGTACTCGCCAACTCCTCAGGTTTCATCTTTAAAAAGACCGGCGTTTCGGCGAATCCAGCTCCTGGCGCGACGGCGGCAAATTTCCAGGCCGCATGCGTGGCGAACTGCCAAGTGGAGGCACCACCCATCGAAAAGCCCCGCATCAGCACCCGGTCGTCGTCAATCGGGTAGCGCTTCTTCATATCGGCCAGCACCTCGCTCAGGTCCACTTCGCCAGCGAACTTGTTGGCGTTGCAGAAGCGGCCATAAAGGTGAACGAAGAAAGTGTCGGCCGGGATCCATTCGCCCGGTTGGCGCTGACGGTCCCACAGAAAATTCACTTCGCTCAAGGTCTCGCCCCGGCCATGCGCCCAGAAGTCCAGCCGCCTGGGCCGGTTCGGTTCGCGCTCATAGCTGGGCGGCACAATGATCGAATAAGGCTGCGGGCTATGGTCAATCTTCGAGATATACCCGCGCACTACCAGGCCCGTCGCATGCACCCACGAAGGCCGTCCGGCGGCCAACTCTTCCGCGCGAGTCAGCCCCTGCTTCAACAACTCTTTGGCCTTAAAGATCTCCTCGGCCTTAAAGAATTCGTTGTAAGTCAGCGCATAGCGCACCGCCTGATGAAAGATGGCGACATCGGCATAATCCGGGTGTTGCCGCAGCGGCGTCATCGCCTCGCCGAGCCGCTTCAAACCCAGCTCCAATTCCTTACGGTCGCCCGCCGGAACTTCGACACCCGGCGGAGGCACGGGCTTAACGGCGGTCTGCGCCCACGAGAGCGTCACGAGCAGGAATATCGAGAAAAGTCGCATCATGGGGATTGTATCCGATGCTGGGGTCCCAGGCATCATGCCAAGCGCTAGACTGGGGATAAGGAGTTCCATGGACAAGACATTCCGAAAATACACAAATCATCAGGAGATGAAGGCTGACGAGTATCGCTACTGGCAGAGCCGCCCCGTGTATGAACGGATGGATGCCGTCTCCGAACTCACAACGGCAGCGTACTCCTTGAAAGGGATGGCCCTCGATGTACCAAGACTTCAAGGACCTCTTATCCGCATTCAACGCCCAAAACGTTAAGTATCTGATCGTTGGGGGCTACGCGGTCTCGTTTCACGGGCAGCCGCGCGCCACTAAGGACATTGACCTGTTCATTCAAGCGGATCCAACCAACGCCAGAGCGGTTTACGCAGCCTTGGCTGCGTTTGGTGCTCCCATGCAGGAAATTGCGGTGGAAGACCTAGCCGATCCACTTCAATTTATTCGCTTTGGCCGCGAGCCTGTGGCCATAGATATCATGCCCGGTATCGATGGTGTTGAGTTCAATGCAGCCTGGGAGCGGCGGGTCGAGAGCGTAATTGATCAGTCCACGGGCCTGCGGGCGTGCTTCATCTCAAGGGACGACTTGATAGCGTCCAAGCTTGCAGCGGGACGTATGCGCGACCTTGCCGACGTTGACGAAATCCAGCAAGCAGCCGAGAGTATTCGGTTGGGGAAATCTGGTGAGGGATGATGTAATACGCATTTTGAGGGTCCAATAAAGGCCTAACGCCTAAGCCAACACAATCGGCGTCAACTCCGCCATCGCATCAATCAAGTAGTCCGGCCCCGCCGCCCGCATCGTCTGCGGACTCAGCCCAAAAGTCACCCCACAAGCCGCCACCCGCGCATTCCGCGCCGTCTCCACGTCCACCCCGCTGTCGCCCACCATCAACGTCAAGGCGTGCGGCAGGCCTGTCGCCTCCAGCAGCCGCTCAATCCCAATCGGATGCGGCTTCTTCTGCTCAAAGCTATTGCCGCCGAACACCTCGAAGAAATGCTCTTTCAAGCCTAGCCCTTCCACGATCCGGTGGCTGATTCGCACGGGTTTGTTGGTCAAAATCGCCAAGCGCCGGTCTGCCGCATGCAGCTCATCCAGCATCACGCGCGTGCCCGGATACAGCTTCGTCTCATCCAGGCAATGCTGGTGATAGTAGCGGATAAAATAGTCCAGCCCGCGCGCCACGTCCTGCTCTGTCGCCTCCTCGCCCAGCGCTCGACGCATCAGCACCGGGGCGCCATTGCCGACGTACGAAGCCACCACGGCGGCAGGCAAGGGCTCCATGCCCATAAAGCGGCGCGTGGCGTTTACCGAGGAAGCCAAATCCGCCTCGGAGTCAATCAGCGTGCCATCGAGGTCAAAGATCACCAGTGAGTAAGCCAACTTTTAGAGTAACGCGAAGAAAAGCCTCTCCCGAAGGGTCGTGGCTCAGGGTTGGTGAAACGAGTCGTAAGCGGACCCAGAGTCACTCGTTGCCGAACCCCGACCATCCGGGAGAGGCGATATCAAAAGGGGCGCGTGTACCCCGCCGAACTAAGACCCCGATCCGATCGAGGCCGCAATCAGGACGTAGTGACTGACATTTCCGGCCATGTGACTGGCTTGCGCCACCAATTCCGGCATGATCGCTCCGGCTGCCATGGCAATTACGCCAGCCATTAATCCATACTCAACCAGGTCGATTTTAATCTCGCCCAGTCCCTTTCTGTCTTTCATGGCTTTCACGGTCCTCCTTCATTAGCAGTCTACGTCTAGGTAGTGGAGGATTGAAAGCGCAAATAGCACTTAGGAACGGTATATTTACTGAATCGAAAGTCCAGGCCAAATACTAGAACCAGATACTAGAACTATGCGCCTCAATCGACTACCGCGGATGCAGCCATCGACACAAAGGCATTCTTTTCATCGCTACCGCCTTCCCGATGAATCATAAAGATGCCGATCATGTCGCGCTTTGGGTCTATGAAGCAGTAAGTACCATAGCGTCCGCCGTGGCCATAAGTGCCCGGCGAGAGCAGCGTCAACGCCGCCGCAGGATCGCGCACATAGGCCCAGCCCAGGGCCGCGCTCATGCCGGATGCCGCGCCTGGCAGCACTCCGGTATGGTTGGCTGTCATCAAGTCCACCGAAGCGCGCGACAACAGCCGTACTCCCTCCAGTTGCCCGCCGTTCAGCATCAGTTGGTACAGCCGGAACAGATCGGCCACCGTCGAGTACAACCCGCCCTCCGGTAACGGATACTTCGCTCCCTCCCGGAACTTCATCGCCCCCTCGCCCAGCGGGTCAGACGTGTACTTGATCGTCTTGCCGTCCTTCACCACGTAAGCCGTCGGCATGCGATGCCACTTCTCTTTCGGCGGGTAAATATAAGTGTCTACCATGCCCAACGGGCCAAAGATCCTCGCCGCGAGAAACTTCTCGAAAGGCATACCGCTCTTTACTTCAATCAATCGCGCGAGTGCCGCGATCCCCGTATTCGAGTAACTCCAACGCGTACCCGGGTCAAACAACAACGGCTGTTGCGACTCTACCAGTACTACCTCGGCCAGAGTTTTGTGCAGCGCCCCGTGTAACTCCCCAATCCCCGGCGGCGGGTTCAGGATCATGCCCGAGGTATGCGTCATTAGGTCACGCAAGGTAACGAGCCGCGCCGGCTTGCGCAACAAGTTTCCCTCCAGCACCTGCTGCCCGCGAAATTCCGGTAAGTGCTTCTCGATCGGATCGGAAAGACTGACGAGACCCACTTCCTGCAGCATCATCACACCGAGGCAAACCACCGGTTTGGTCATCGAATGCAGTTGGAACATGGCATCCGGTTTGATGGCCTGCTTCGTCTCCAGGTCCGTGTAGCCGATGGCGTCAATGGCTGCAATATGGCCATGCCGCGCCACCAGCGTCACCATCCCAGCGGCCTTGCCCTCATCGACAAAGCTCTTCAACCGCGCCGGAATTTTTGCCAGCAGCGCCGGATCCAGCCCGGTTTTCTTAACGTCGGAGATGATCGCCGCCGCGCCAAAGAGCACGCCGACGGTGAGCAGCAAAAGAGAATGTCGCATCGCGCCTGATTCTATCGCAGGCTGTGGCGGCAACTCCGAGGTGCTCCCCCGCGATACCATCTGGAATATGGCGAATGCGGCCAAACTTCTCGAACCAATGCGTAGTGCGGAATGAAAGATACCCTCCAACTGAACGCCTATCCCTTTGCCATTCGGCCTTTGTCGGCCGAGGATGGCGGTGGATTTCAAATCGAGTTCCCTGACGTTCCGGGTGTAATGTCTGACGGAGACAGTGCGGAAGAAGCAATCGAGAATGGCCGCGACGCTCTGAAATCGGCGCTTCTGACCCTGAGAGAGTTTGGCGACCTTATACCCAAGCCCGGGGCTTTTGCCGCCGCCAGCGGACAGTGGCGGCAGCGGGTTCCCAAAACCCTTCACGCGCGTCTGGTGGAGCGGGCGAAGGCGGGGGACGTAAGCCTAAATACCCTGGTAACGGCGATGATGGCCGAAGAGCTGGGCCAACGGCAACCCCCTGGCCGCCGCTAACGCTCACACCGTAAGCGTCGCCGCAATCACCCGCACCCGCCACTCATGCGCATTGCCATGCGCGTCGATCACCTCGCGATACAGCACATCCTCCATCCACTCATCCACCCGCAGACCCAGCATCGCCAAATGCTCTCGCAACGCCGCGGGCGGCACAAACCGCGTCCAGGGCTCAGGCGTCGTAAAGCCACAAGGCGTAGCCAACAACAGCCGCCCACCCGGACGCAGCACCCGGACCATCTGCGCCAAGCCAGCCACCGGATCGGGCAGGCGGCAAAGCAGCAACGTCGCCACCA
>JAYVUQ010000535.1:0-5879 GCA_043787785.1 Bryobacteraceae bacterium | reverse complement strand
CTTACCCATACCGGGAACTCTTCCGGTTGCTGCAAGCACATGGCTATGACCGTTACACGCTTTGCGAGGCCCAGGAGAGCAAGGAGCCCGAGCGTTTTCTGCGTTGGTATCGCGCTTTGTGGGTGGAGTTGAATCGCCGATGAGACTCATTACTTCGCTTCTGTTCGCCCTGGCGTTGCTGGGCGCGGTGCCTACCCCGGAAAGCCATTTCGGCCACTCGATGACGGCGGATAGTAAGCCGCTCGAATGGGCCAAGGTGGTGACTTACTACGAAAAGCTAGCCGCGTCGAGCGACCGGCTGAAACTGGAGAAACTGGGCCCCACCACCGAGGGGCGTCCGTTTCTAATGGCGATCATTTCTTCGCCCGAAAACCTGAAGAAGCTGAACCGCTACCGTGAGATTCAAGGCCTTCTGGCCGATCCGCGCAAGACCACGCCGGCGGCCGCCGCCAGACTGGTGGCTGAGGGCAAGACGGTGGTGGCGATCACCAATTCGATCCACGCGAGCGAAATTGCCTCCACCTTTACGTCGATGCAGTTTGCCTACAACATCCTGACGGTCGACAAGCCGCGCTTCCAAACGATTCTCGAGAACACCATCTTCATTCTGGTGCCGTCGCTGAATCCGGACGGCGTCGACATTGTGGGCAACTGGGCGCGCAAGACGATGGGCACGCCGCACGAAGGCACCGTGCCGCCGGAGCTTTACCAGAAGTACGTGGGCCATGACAACAATCGCGATTGGTACATTTTTTCGCAGGCCGAAACTCGTTTGGCCGTGGAAAAGATGCACAATGCGTGGCATCCGCAGATCGTTTATGACGTCCACCAAATGGGCGCCACGGCGGGCCGCATGTTCGTGCCGCCGTGGATGGATCCGATTGACCCGAATATCGACCCGGCCATAGCCCAAGCCTGCAATAGCTTCGGCATGGGCATCGCCTATGACCTCACTTCGGCCGGTCGCAAAGGCGTGGTGGTGAACGCGATGTACGATTTTTGGACGCCCGCGCGCCACTATCAGAGCTATCACGGCGGCTTGCGTCTGTTAACTGAATCGGCCAGCGCGCGGCTTTTTTCCCCCATGACGGTGAAGCCTGAACAACTGCGTGGCCAGGCGCTGGGCTACAACGTGGGCGAGCGGGCGTGGAATCACCTGGAGCCGTGGACGGGCGGCGAGTGGAACCTGAAAGAGATCGTCACTGACCAATTGATCGCCTACGAAAGCGTGCTGTGGCAAGCCGCCGTGCGCCGCGAAGATCTGCTGTCGAATTTCTACAAGATCCATCAGCGGGCGGTGGAGCGCGCGAGTGGGCCCTACGCGTTTGTCCTGCCTGGCGACCAAGCCGACCCTGGCTCCACCCGCAAGCTGCTGGAGACCATGGCCTTCGCGCAGGTGGAGGTGGAGCAAGCCACCGCCAAGTTTACAGCCGATGGCCGCGAATACCCAGCTGGGTCCTATGTGATTCGCTTGCAGCAGCCCTATTCGGCTTTTGCGAAAACGATGCTGGAACGGCAGCAATATCCTGACCTGCGGCTCTATCCAGGCGGGCCGCCAAAGCGGCCTTACGACGTGACGGCGCAGACGCTGCCCTTGTTGATGGGCGTGACGACCGATACGATTCAGGATCGTTTCTCGGCATCGCTGGTGCCGGCGGTGAACCTGACGCCGCGCCAGAAGGGCACGCTGCGCGCGGGAGCCATGGCCGCCTCCGATGGCGATAGCTGGAAGAAAGTGAATGCCATTTGGAAGAATGGGCAGTCCGTTTGGCGCGATCCTATGAACGGCGATTTCTTCGCGGCCGCGGGCCCTGGATTGGTGGAAAAGAAGAAGCCGCGCGTGGCTTTGTATCGCAGTTGGATGTCGAGCATGGACGAAGGCTGGACGCGCTGGATTCTGGAGCAATTCTCTTTTGACTATGGGCGGCTGACGAACCCCCAGATTCTCGCCGGCAACCTGCGCGCGAACTACGATGTGATCGTCTTTCCAGATCAGCCGGCTTCGACGATTGCGAGTGGCTACCGGCCCGGGCAAATGCCCGAGGAGTTTGTGGGCGGGTTGGGCCAGCCGGGGGCCGATGCCCTGAAGGCCTTCGCCGAGCAGGGCGGCACGCTCGTCTTCTTGAACCACAGCACTGAATACGCCGCGGAGGTGCTGGGCCTGGGCGTTACCAATGTGCTGAAGGGCGTCGCCAGCCGCGATTTTTATTCGCCTGGCTCGCTGCTGAATGCGAGCCTCGATACGAAGCACCCCTTGGCGTTGGGGCTGCCCGCGGAGTTCACCCTGTGGAGCGAAGGCTCACCGGCTTGGGAGCTGTCGGGCGCGGAAAAGTCAGTCGCGAATTATCCGGCGAAGGGCTTGTTGGCATCGGGCTGGCTGTTGGGCGGCGAGAAGTTTCTGGTGAACCGTTCCGCGTTAGTGGATGCGCCGATGGGGAAGGGCCGGGTGGTGCTGTTTGGCATGCGGCCGCAGTATCGGGCCACCAGCTATCAGGCGTTGAAGCTGTTCTTCAATTCTTTCCTGCTCTAGCCGATGACGCGGACCAATTTGGATTGGACGATGCGCTCATCGGAGGTGATGAGCGTTAATCGATGCACGCGGGCGGTGGCGACGATGGCGCGATCCATTGGGTCGACTAAGGAAGGCCCCATGGCCGCCACCTCCAGCCCCTCGGAGGTGCTAAAGGGAATGATTACGATCTGCGGATGTTCCTCAATGAAACGGATGATCTCCTCGGCCTTTGGCGGATACCTGCGGTTACCCACACCGTAGACCACGGCAATCTCAAGGATGGTCATCGCGCTAATGCAGACCCGGTCTCCGCGCTGATCAATTTCGTCCAGCACACGCAACTGTTCCCTAGACAACTGACGTCCGTCGATCAGCCACCAGACGGCAATGTGGGTGTCCAGCAAATAGCCACTCAACGCTTGGTTGACCTCCGGCGAGTGAGAAGCGGCCCCGGCTGGTAGAGGTGGGATAAGTCAAAACCTTCGACGGTACCGGGAACCTCCACCAATCCTGCCAATGAGCCGCCTAATTTGCCAGACTTTTTCTGCTTGACCGCAACCAAAGTCGCCACCGCTTTGCCCCGCTTGGTGATCGTGAAGGTATCGCCTTGTTCAGTCACCCGGTCGATCAGGCCCAAACACTTGGCCTTGAATTCTGTTGCGTTGATCAAGACATGCATAGCTTGACCTTACCATATGGTCATCTGACCACTTGGGCCCTGGCCCGGGTCTCCAGGCGCAGGTAGATAATCCGGATGGCGGCCACGGTGGGGATCGAAAGGAACATGCCGCCGATGCCGGCCAGGTGTTCGCCGGCCAGTATGCCCACCAGGACCAGCAGAGGGTGCAGTTCGATGCCTTCGCTCATCAGCCACGGCTGCAGTACGTAGTCCAGAAAGAGCCGGTAGAGGACAAGAAAGATGATGAGCCAACTGATGTGCTCAAAACCGCTAAGCCCGGCCACTAGCGCGGCGGTGACGCCCGCCGTGAGCGGACCGACCACGGGCACAAACTCGAGCACGGCGGCCAAGGTGGCGAGCAGCATACTGTACGGCACGCCGGTGGCGAGAAAGAAGACTTCGTAACAGGTGAAGGTGGCGAGCGACAGCAGCACCACGGCGCGGATGTATTGGGAGAGCAAGACGTCCAGGTCGCTGGAGATGCTGCGCATGAGGCCGCGTAGATTTTCAGAGAAACGCTGGAGAATCGCCTCGTTGAGGAGGCGGCCGTCCTTCAGAAAGTAGAAGCCGAACACGGGCACTAGCAGAAACGGCATGACGCTACTGACGCCGGAAATCAAGTGTCCGGAGATGGTTTGGAGGAAGGGCAGAAACTGTTCAAACCCGCCTTCGAGGAGGTGCTTAGCCCAAACGATGACACTAGCCCGGGCTGGCTCCAGCCAGTTTGGCAGCGGGAGACTCGCCAGCATGCCTTGGTTTTTGACGAGTTGGGGAATTTTCTCGGCCAACCCCGACGCTTGGGCCAGCGCCTCACCCAATACCCAACTGACTCCGGACACGATGCCGGTGAGCATCAGCAAGTACACCAGCAACAGGGGAATTTCCCTGGCCCAGCCCCAGCGCCAGGTGAGCCAATTTTCCGCGATGCGCACCACCGGAGCCACCATATAGGAGAAGAACAACGCTATGGCGAGCAGGAACAGCACCTCGCGCAACAGCCATACCAAGCCCAACAGGGCGACGACGAAAAACACCGTCCAGGTGGCGCGCGCGACTTTAGAGTCGAGACCTAACATAAGGACCCAGTATACTGAGGGCGTTGAGCACCAACAGCCTGCAAACCCGTGTCGACGAATTGCTCGACCTTGAAGATCGCCTGCGCCGCGGCGGTGGCGACGCCAAAATCCAGAAGCAACACCGCGACGGGAAGCTAACGGCGCGCGAGCGCGTGGCCCAATTGATTGACCCCGGCACGCACTTGGTGGAACTGGGGCTGCTGATCGCGCATGACCAGTACGATGGCCAAGCGCCTGCCGCTGGCGTGGTTACCGGCTTGGCGCGCATTGAGGGCCGGCCCGCCGTCATCGTCGCCAATGATGCCACCGTCAAAGCCGGCGCATGGTGGCCAGAGACGATCACCAAGATTCTGCGCGCGCAGGAAGTGGCCATGCGCAACCGGATTCCGATTGTCTATCTGGTGGATTCGGCCGGCGTCAACCTGCCCTTGCAGGACCGCATCTTTCCCGGGCAATACGGCGCGGGTCGCATTTTTTATTACAACTCGCTGATGCGCCGGCGGCTGCAGGTGCCGCAGATCGCGGCGGTGATGGGCCCCTGCATTGCCGGTGGCGCTTACCTGCCTGCGCTTTCCGACGTCATCATCATGGTGGAAGGCACCAGCTTCATGGGCCTCGGTGGGCCCAACCTCGTAAAGGGCGCCACGGGCCAAACGATCGACTCCGAGTCGCTGGGCGGTGCCACCATGCACACCACCGTTAGCGGCGTGGCCCATCTGCGCGCCGCCGATGACGCGGCCTGCCTGCGGATGATTCGCGAGCGTTTTCGGGCGATCGGTGAGCCGTTACCTAAGCCGGCCAACGTCGTTCCGCCGCTGCGGCCCGCCGAGAGTCTCTACCGCACTTTGCCCGACGATCATCGCTTGCCCTATAGCGTCGAAGCCATCATCGAGGCGTTGCTGGATGGCGATGGCTACACAGAATTCCAGCCGGACCATGCCGCTGAGATCATCTGTGCCTATGCCAAGCTGGCCGGACGCCCGATTGGGCTCATCGCCAATCGGCGTGGATTTCTGAAGCCGCGCATTGGTGGCATTATCTATACCGAATCGGCCCGCAAAGTGGCTTACTTTGTCGAAGCGGCGGAGCGCGCGGGTTTGCCACTGCTTTACGTACAGGACGTCTCCGGCTTCATGGTGGGCGCGCAGGCGGAGCAATCAGGCATCATTCGCGCCGGGGCGGAGATGGTGGAGGCGATGGCCTGTGCCACGGTGCCCAAGGTGATTCTGACGACGAACCACGCGTCGGGCGCCGGCTACTATGCCATGGCTGGGCAAGGCTTCGATCCTCATTTCGCCTTCGCTTGGCCGACGGCGCGGATTGGCGTGATGGAGGGCGATTCGGCGGTGGTGGCGATTCATGGTCCGGAATTGGATAAGTTGAAGGCGGCCGGTGCGCCGGTGCCGGATGAACTCGCCGCGCGCATCGCGCAAACCCGCGCCGACTATGAGCGCTGGCTCGATGTGCGTTACGCCGCCGCCCGGGGCCATGTGGACGGCATCCTCGATCCGTTGGCCACGCGCCGAACCTTGAGTTTCTTATTCGATGCCGCCGCATGGCGCGGCCATCGCCAACCCGCCATACTGGAGCAGTTATGATTCGCATCGCTAAT
>JAYVUQ010000534.1:0-4937 GCA_043787785.1 Bryobacteraceae bacterium | reverse complement strand
CGCAAAGACATTCACCAACGGATTGCCGTCGTAGCAGCTCTCAAAAGCCGTCTCGCCCCCCACCGTCGGCACGCCAAAACAATTGCCATAGTGCGCAATGCCGCTCACCACGCCTTCCACAATGCGCCGGTTGCGCGCGCCGGTCTTGGGGTCGTCCAACCGGCCAAAGCGGATCGCATCCATCACCGCCACCGGCCGCGCGCCCATCGTAAAGATGTCGCGCAAAATCCCGCCCACGCCCGTCGCGGCACCTTGAAATGGCTCAATGAACGAAGGATGATTGTGCGATTCGATCTTGAAGGCGATCGCCCAGCCATCGCCGATATCGATCACGCCGGCATTCTCGCCCGGCCCCTGCAACACCCGCGCGCTTTCGGTCGGCAGCTTCTTCAGATGGATCTTCGAGCTCTTGTAGGAGCAGTGTTCGCTCCACATCACGCTAAAAATCCCCAGCTCCGTATAGTTCGGTTCGCGGCCCAGGATCTCCGTGATCTTGGCGTATTCGTCGAGGTTGATGCGATGGGTCGTGAGGACTTCCGGGGTAAAGTTCATGCGGCGGCTCTCGTCATGCGGCGGCTCTCGTCATGCGGACCAGCGTCTCGATCATCGACTCAAAAATCACCCGCCCGTCGACGGAGCCCATCAGCGGGTCGCAAGCGCGTTCCGGGTGTGGCATCATCCCCATCACATTCCGCCCGGCACTCAGAATGCCCGCGATGTTTCTCGCCGAGCCATTGATATCGGCACTGTAGCGCATCACCACCCGGTCCTCGGCCTCCAGTAGATCGAGCGTATGTTCATCCGCCGTGTAATTGCCCTCGCCGTGGGCCACCGGCAACTGCAATCGCTGCCCCAGCGTCGCACAACAGGTAAAAGGAGAGTTCACAGTTTCCACCGTTAGGATGGGCTGGTCGCAAACAAACTTCATGCCCGCATTGCGCAGGAGTGCGCCGGGAAGCAGCCCGCTCTCCACCAGGATCTGGAAGCCATTGCAAAAGCCAGCCACTAGGCCGCCAGCTTGGGCAAAATCTTTGATCGACTCCATCACTGGCGAAAACTTCGCAATCGCCCCACAGCGCAGATAGTCGCCATAGGAGAATCCACCGGGCAGAATCACTGCATCGACCTGGCCGAGCGAACGCTCGTCATGCCACAGGAATTCAGCCTGCTGGCCCAGGTTCGCGGAGGCCGCGTACCAGGCGTCATGGTCACAATTGGAACCGGGAAAAACGACAACACCAAAGCGCATAGTGGGTGAGAGGTCCGGAGCTTCGCCGGAGCCTCAATTGTACCAAGAGACCCGGAACGCCCGGCTCGTTTTTTCGCCCGCCCCTCCGGAAAATCGATCCAGCCATGGTCCGAACAATACCTCACGCCCATTCCTAATCGAAACCACCCGGCAGCGGGGACTAGCGGCCAGCGGGCTTTAGATAAACAATTTCGGCCGACTGCGCGGCCGGCAAGCTGACGTCGAGACCGGAACTCATGAGTTGCTCCCCCGTCATCAGATAGCGGGCCTTGGCGGTCGCAAAACTCACTTCATAGCGATTGGCGGCAACCAGGTTCCGGAACCGCAGCCGGTACCGGTCATCGCGGGTTTGTTCACGAGTCACAATCGCCAAACCTGAGTCGAGACTGGCCGAATAGCTCTGCATGGCATCAACGCGTCCCACCGCTGGCCTGGCCGTCAGATGGCTGACGCGGCCATCGCGCACCGCCGCCCGAATCGTCTTGTAAACCGCAATTTCCCGCGCTGCCAACCGGAGATCCTCGGGCCCCAACTCGGGCAGGCGGTTCATGAAGATCCACGGCCCACCGAACATAAAACTGCGCGTGGTGTATTCGTCCAGATTCTGGTCCGGCATGTAGCGGTCGGCAAAACGAGGCGGAAACGGGAAGGTCGCGCCGAAGACACCTTGGCGCGAGCCCAGCGATCCCGAGGCGTCGTTGGTAATCGAGGTCACGTAGTTGCGGGCCATTTTGTAGGTCATCATACTGCCGCCGTTGGCGCAGTTTTCCCACAGTACGCCGGTCCGCCGCCTGATTTCCTGGACGATCCAGTCCAGCCCATCTTCGGAGTTGGCCCAGTTACTATCTTCGGGATGGTGCGAGTGCGTCGTCTTGGTACACTGCTTCACCAGGGTTTGTCCGTCCTGCAAAATCCAATCGACGCGGTAATTCCGCACTAGGTTCACGCCCTGTTCAATAATCCAGTCGCGTGCCGGATGATGGCCCAGGCACATACTGACGCCGCCGTGGAAGTTGTAAGTCTCCGTCGATGTCCAATCCGGATTGGCTTGCAGCACGGCCGATTCAGGATCGGCTTCGCTGAAGGCGAAGTGCAGGCCGAATTTCATGCCCAGCTCATGCACATAGTCCGAGAGGGCCCGCAAGCCGGAAGGGAACTTGGCCGGATCCGGTGTCCATTCGCCCAGGCCTTTGGCCCATCCCAGGTCGACGATAAAAAGCTCGATGCCGAGGCCGGCGGCGATTTTGGCATTTTGGCGCAGGATGTCTTCGTGGATGTCTTCAAGATAGCCCCAAGAGTCCCAGGCCACATACGGGAATCGATTGTCGGGGACCGCCGGTGCCACTGCGGCTTCAACGTAACGCTGGGTGCGATAGCCGGCCTCGTCCCAATCGCCGTGGAAGAGCCCCACCATTGCGGCCGGCAGCACCATTTCGGCACCCGGCTTCAGGGGATGGTTGAGTTGTTGCACCTCTGCCGCCAGGGTGAGGCGATCGTTTGCCTGCCGTAAGGAAAAGTCAGCCCGGCCATTGAATTCCAAACCCGCAAACAACCCGCGTTGCTTACTATCCTGAATCGCCATCCAGGCACAATAAGCGCCGCCTGACCCGGTCGTCAGGGTGAAAGGCGGGCCGCCCGCCACCAGCGCCTTTTCTTCTGGATCGAAGTTCGCCTCGCGAGGCACCAATACCCATTGATGTACAGCATAGGCGCCAAATTTCCCCCCCTCATCGGCGAATTCCCAGGCCAGAAAATTTACCTTGCGAACAGTGACATTTTGCCCCAGTCGATTCGTGATGGTTGCCTGGTGGCGCAGGACGGGCTGGCCTGGATAAATATCGAAGCGGATAGATAGCGTCAACGGGCTCTCCTCCGCCGAAAGATCCACGGTCAGAGCTTGCCCGCCCCGGTCGATCTCGGAGATGGTTTGTGCCGTTACCAAAAACTGACTCCCGGCGGAAAGCTGTTGCCGATTGTCGAGTTCCACCACCAACGGAAACGAACCGCCCCGAGCCGGCAAGCGCCAGAAGTCGTTCGTGACGAGGTCACGGATTTCGTCCAACTGGAAGGCGGCCGTACTGCGGTTCAGGCGTAGCACGGCCCGGAAGACGTCATTTTGGAGGGTCCAGGATTCGAAAGCCGGATCGTAAACGATAGTAACTGAGTCCCGCACGGCAGCCAGCAGCCCGGTTGACCCAGCAATCCCCCCCATGCCGATCAAATTACCTGCGGCAATCGAGCCGCCGACAAGCCAAGAGTCGGCGAGAAACTGCCTCCGCCCGAAGGTGGAATTAGGTAAGTGATTTCTTTTGAGAGTCATGGGTCAGGCTGAAGATCCAGCAAAGCGACCCTGCACGGTCTCTACGGTTTCTTGCGAAGGCGAGCTTATCACCATTGAAGCACGACTTAGTAAGCGAAGTTCTGATCAAAAGCGGGCCATTCATGTAAAAAGTAAAGAATCGCGGGTTTCTAGTGACCACGGCTCTGGGTGCTGGCAAGCCGACTGGCCCACACCAACGGCCCTCTACGGATGCCTCCCTACGAATGCGGGGCATGGGGGCTCGACCAGCCCTATGCCGCACTAAGGCCTTTCGGCCAGCGTCGCGCCCCCGTTTCCCTGTCTATTCTGCTTGCTGCAAGCTGCCGATGGCTGTGGTGGAAAGCAATTTCACCTCGTATGGCCATACCTCCACACACCGATCCAGATACCGGCACTCTCGCCCCCGCGCCAAGCACCATTGGCATCTTCGCCTGTGAGTCGCAACCGGTGGTGTGGGAAGGGTTGGCCCGGATCTTTTCGGCCACGCCAGACCTAGCCTTGGTGGGTGCCTCGGGCGATGCGCGGCAGGCGCTAGAGGCGATTCAGGTTGCTGGTCCGCAGGTAGCGCTGGTTGATGCCACGGGCGGCCTGCGTGGCGCGTTTCATATGCTGAGCGAGTTGCGGGCGCTGGCGCCCCGCGTGGCACCGGTGCTGTGGGTAGAAGGGTTGGCGGAGATTGAGTCCTTTCGGGCACTTCAACTGGGTGCGCGGGGCATTCTCCGCCGGACTTTACCTGTGGCCATGCTGCTCGATTGCCTGCGGGCCGCGGCGCAAGGCTCGGTGTGGATTGAGAACGCGATATCGAACCAGGTGGCCGGCTTCCTGGAGCGCCGCACATTGGCGCGCCTGACACCGCGGGAACGCGAAATTATTGAACAGATTATGTGCGGCGCCAAGAATAAGGACGTCGCCGCCGCGCTGGGCATCACCGCTGGGACGGTTAAGGTCCATCTCATGCATATCTTTGAGAAGACAGGCGTCAAAGACCGTTTGGAGTTGGCGATGCAGGGTCCGCGGCTACTGGGCCTCAGCTCCGCCGAACTGGTGACCGGCGGTTTGCCCATGAACTCGGTCGAAAGTTACCGGGTGAGCGCATGACTGAGACCCTCCCCCTCGTTGCCGCTCCGTCCTCGCGCGCCGCGCGCTGGCTGGTTCCGACACTTACCGATATCTTCTTCATTGCCCTGATATTGTGGATTTTCGCCAGCGGCCCCATGGGTTGGACGGCACTGCTAGCCGATGGCGACACCGGCTGGCATATCCGCACGGGAGAGTTTGTGCTCGACCATGGCTATGTACCCGACCACGACCTGTTCTCCTACTCGAAGCCGGGACAAACCTGGTACGCCTGGGAGTGGCTTTCGGACG
>JAYVUQ010000533.1:0-2672 GCA_043787785.1 Bryobacteraceae bacterium | reverse complement strand
CGAACCAAGACGGATATATGACATTTCAGTGACCTTCCCTTTTGCGTGAGAATATCACAAACCGGTTCCTGAACGGTTTGCTACGATGGGCCAACGGATGACAGCGCGCGTCCTACTGCCGGGCCTGTTGGCAGTAATCCCATTGGCAGGAATTGCATTCGCGCAGCCTGACCGGTCAAGGGTCTGCGCCGCCTGCCACCAGGACATCTGGAACTCCTACCAGAAAACGGGCATGGCCCGCTCGTTCGCTCGCCCTTCGCCAGAGAACACTCCGATTCCCGAGCGTGCTTATTATCATGCCCCCTCGGAAAGCTACTTCAGCTTGTTTGCTCGCGGTGAAGAGTTCTTTCAGCGCCGGCATCAGGTGGACCCCGCTGGCCGGCAAATCAACTCGATGGAGAAGCGTGTCGATTACGTCATGGGCTCCGGTAATCACGCTCGCACCTATCTGCATCGCACTGCGGCCGACACGCTGATCGAACTGCCTTTAGGCTGGTACGCCGAGAAAGGCGGCTACTGGGCGATGAATCCTGGCTATGACCGGCCGGATCACGAGGGCTTTCGCCGGCTGATTTCGTACGACTGCATGTTCTGTCATAACGCCTACCCGAAGATCCCGGCCCGGAATGAGATGCCGGGCGAAGCACCCGTCTATCCTGGCCCGCTCGCCCTGGGCATCGATTGCGCGCGCTGCCACGGTGATGGCGAGCGGCATGCCGAACTGGCCAGCGCGCCGGGAAGCGCGCGACAGCTGGTGCGCCGGGCTATCGTCAATCCGGCGCGCCTGAGTGCCGAGCGCCAGACGGATGTCTGCCTCGCTTGTCATCTGGAAACCACCAGCTTTCCGCTGCCCAACGCCATTCTCCGCTACGATCGAGGCCCGTTTTCCTTCCGCCCCGGCGAAGCGCTGGCGGACTTTATTCTGAACTTCAATCATGCGCCAGGCCAGGGCCGTGAGGGAAAGTTTGAGATTGTGAGTTCGGCCTATCGCCTGCGGCAGTCTGCGTGTTACCTCAAGAGCGCCGGGAAGTTGACCTGCACCACTTGTCACAACCCGCACCACGCTCCCCTGGGCGCGGACGCCGCGCGTCACTACGACAGTATTTGCCAGCAGTGCCACCGTGGCACCCTCAGTGCGGAATCGCACGCGCCGGCGACAGCGCAGGGCGGTTGCTTTGAATGTCACATGCCGAAGCGACGGACTGAGGACGTGATCCACGTCGTCATGACCGATCACCTCATTCAGTCGGCCAAGCCCGCACGCAATCGGTTGGCCGAAAGAGCCGAGCGGCAGGACACCTATCGGGGCGAGGTCGTCCCATACTATCCCCCCACCCTTCCACGGACGGCGGAGGGAGAGTTGTACCGGGCCGTGGCTCAGGTGAAGCAGAAAAGCAATCTGAAAGCGGGCATCGCGCAATTAATGGCGGCCATTGCGCGACATACGCCGCAGCGGGTCGATTGGTATCTGGAGTTGGCACAGGCTCTCGAGAACGACGGGCCGCTCGAGAAGTCACTGCCTTGGTATCGCGAGGCCATCCGCCGGGATCCGGCTTCCGCCACCGGCTGGCAGAAGCTCGGGACCGTCCTGCGGCGGCTGTCCCGTTACACCGAGGCGGTGCCGGCCTTCGAGCGTTCGCTCGCCCTTTCCCCCGGCCGCGCACTCACCTGGCATGAGCTCGGGCTCAGTTACCGGTCTCTCGGACGCATGGCCGACGCCCTTGCCGCTCTCCAAAAAGCGATAGAGCGCGACCGGGAAATGCCGGAAGCTCATAATAATTTGGGGATTGTGCAGTTGTCGGCCAGCGACGGAGTCCGCGCCGAGGCGTCTTTCCGCGAAGCCATCCGCATCAAGCCCGGCTATGCCGACGCCCACGGGAACCTGGCGAATCTGCTGGCGTCAGCCGGTCGGCCAGCCGAGGCGCAATCGGAGTTTGACCGTGCACTCCGGCTGCGTCCTAACGACGCCGGCACGCGTTACAACTACGCCATGTTGTTGGGGCAGACGCAGCATTACGACGAGGCACAACGCGAACTCGAAGCCTGTTTGCGCAACGATCCTGCCTTTGCCGATGCCCATGAACTGCTGGGCGATCTGCTGTTGGCGCGGAATCAAGTCCCAGCCGCGGTTTTGCAATATCGCGAAGCGCTAAGGCTGCGGCCCCAGTCAGTTCGGGCCAGTTTCGGCTTGGGGATGGCGCTGGCAGTCAGCGGCAAGTCCGTCGAGGCAATACCCATCCTACGGAAAGCAACTGCTGCGCCGGACGCCGAAATCCGTCAGCGCGCGCTAGAGATGCTCCGGCAGTTGGGGGCCAGTCCCCGATAGTTGACGCGGGTCTCGTAAGCTGAGCGCATTGGCACGGACGTACCTCAAATCGAGGATTTGTGTTCGACGCTTGAAGACTGGGCGGCGCTCCTATGCAACGAGTTCACCCTTTATTCCGGATACCCCCTTACGCATGAGCGACAAAGTCCAAAAGGGGCCGATTCAGGTTGGAAATCGCTTGGTACTAATTTATCCATTGTTACCCCCGAAGCGACATTGGAAGGGGAAAGGGAATCACAAGTGTCTGGTACTGCGATTCGGCACTGCGATTCCCAGCCTGGACAATCCCCAGCCTGGACTGCTGGGGTTCTTGCCCTCAGATCCTCATCTCAGCATAGAACTTGCA
>JAYVUQ010000532.1:0-3283 GCA_043787785.1 Bryobacteraceae bacterium | reverse complement strand
CAATGACCTGCCAACGGCTTGACTCGTTCCAGGTGTGGGTAGCGAGCAGCCCCGGCGCCCAGGATGGCGCAAGGTAACCGACGGCACGCTCTTCAAAGGTGTGTGGCGTCAGTTTGGTGACTTCGTTCACCGTCATCGCATACCCATAGCGGACGGAGCAATCCTGGGTGGGCCGGAACAGGCGGCCGCCCTGCCAGAAGAGTTGACCAGCGGAACGGCAACTCCTTACCGAGGTGGATACGGGGTTGGACGGATGAAGGTTCCAAGGCCCATCCAGGCGGGGTGAGGAGAACAAAAGCGACTCCATGTAGGGCTCCATGGTGGTGGTGAAGAAGTACCAATGGCCGTCGATGCAGACGGGCGTGGTGTCGACGAGAGCGAGGCCCTCGACGGGCGACGATACCAGCTCCATCTCCCAGGGAAAACGTGAGAAGCGGTAGAGGTCGACGCGGTTGGCACCGGCCGTTTCGGGGAGGAGGAACAGTTCGCCTTTCGACGGCACGACGCACGGGTAGGAGAGATGGTAAGGGAGATCGAGGATGATCTTCATGGCGGTGCAGGATCCGTCGGGCAAGACCTCGACACACCCCAGCCGGCCACGGGAAGATCCGGCGGCAATCTCTTCAAAGAGCAAATACTGGTGGCCGTCGGCTTCCCAAAGGAAGGGATCCGCCATCTGGTCGACCCCGCTGGGCAGGGGGATTTCCACGAACCCGGTTAAGGGAAGGGTGGACGGGTGAATGATCGATTGCCCGGCGTTGGGCCGCATGGCGATAAACCAACGCAGCTCCTGGCCGCGCGTGGTGTACCGCAGATAGGCGCTCCGCGTCAGCTTGCTGACCGCGAATCGAGCGGCCTCGAAGCTCGACGGGTAGCCGATGGGCTCGCCCAGAGGTTGAGGCACCAAGCGGTGGACATTTTCCGCGAACCGGGCCACTTTGCAGTGGATATCGAGACAGAGGGCGGCGAGCATTCGGATCGCGGCGGCCAAGGGCTGTTCCGCGTTGACGGTGACATAGAGCCCGGGGCAGGTGGAGGTTTCAGCTTTGCGGACGGCGCGACCCTGGGCAAACGAAACGTCGTGCCAAAAGATGGTGGTGTTGGAGGTGACGCGGCTAGCGGCCACTTCGTCCCAGAAAGGAATGGCCCGATGGCGATCGCCGAACCGGACGGTGAAGACACCGTGACTGGCGAGGCTGCGGAGGTCGACATCCTGATGAGGGCAGGGGGCGAGCCAGAGGATGACGCCGCAGTGAGCCGCCCGGATGGCATCGAGAGACTGGGCGTCGAGCGACTGGGTATCGAGAGAATTGGCCGGGTTGTTGAGCGCGGGGTCGCCGAAGGGATCGAATTTGGCGCGGCTGGCGGAGTAGAGGCGGTCTATCAACCAGCCGGGCCGCTGGGAATCGGGTGGGAGCTCGGTGTCGACGGAGAGCAAGTGAACGTCAATGCCGGGTATCTGTCGCAGGAACGTGAGGAGGGCACTGACCCAGGGCGGAGGTGGATGGCGATTGAGGACAATTCCGACACGAAGAGGCGGAGTTCCGCTGGGCAGGGATTCCCGGTAGGGTAACAGGAGGAGCGCCGGGTCCGGCACTAAGGTCATAAGGCCTATTGTAGAACAGGCTATTGCCCTGGGGTCGCCGGTTCAGCCTGAGAATTGATACAGTAACGGGATGCGATCTGTGTTCCTCATAAGCCTCGCGTTAGGCACAATGTTTGCTGCGGATAAGCCGGAGAAGGGGTTCGTCTCCCTCTTCAATGGCAAGGATTTGGATGGATGGACGAAGTCGAAGGAGAACGAAGAGACGTTTCAGGTGAAGGACGGGGCGATTGTCGCCAATGGCAAGCGTTGCCACCTTTATTACACCGGCAAGATTAAAGGCAAGCCAGCCGACTTGAAGAACTTCGAGCTGAAGGTGGATGTGATGACGTTGCCGATTTCCAATGGCGGCGTGTATTTCCACACGGCCTATCAGGAGACGGGGTTCCCGGACAAGGGCTTTGAAGTGCAGGTGAACAATAGCCACGGCGATTGGAAGAAGACCGGCGGCCTTTACAATGTGCAGGACAACAAAGAGCCATTTAAAGATAACGAATGGATGACCGAGCACATCGTGGTGAAGGGCAAACATGTCACCGTGTTTGTGGGCGACAAGAAGGTGTCGGATTGGACGCAACCCGATGGCTGGACCGGGCCGAAGGGTAACGCGGGCCGGGTGCTTTCGAGCGGCACGTTTGCGCTGCAAGGGCATGACCCGAAGTCGACCGTGATGTACAAGAACATCCGGGTGAAGATGCTGAAGTAATTTCGTTTTCGGATGACGAAGCCTCGCCCCCGGAACGGGCGAGGCTTTTGTCGTTTACGGCCTGGACGGCGAGAGGATGTCGCCCCAGGTGATCTGGTAGATTTCGAGGTCGTCGTCCCAACCGATGCCGGCACGCAGGTAGACGCGCATACCGGGCAGGAGCTTTTCGCGGTTGACGGCGTCGCCGTTGGCGGTGTAGCGGGTGTCGGGGCGAAGGCGGAGGTCCTTCAAGCCTTCGGTGCGGGTGCGAATCCAGAGGCGTTCGGGCTCCACTTTGGAGATGACACCAGAGTAAAGGAGGCTGCCGCGGGGGGCGAAGCTTTCGGTTGCGCGGTCGGTGCGGCCAATGGGGTACTTGGCGGGCTGGGGACCGATGACGTGGACCATGCGGACGTAGCATTGAGCGAGGCGATGGGTACGGTCAGTAACGAGTTCAAGGGAGTCGCCTTGGCTGACGTCGGCCCAGGGGATGCGCTGGCGGTCGCGCTCGACGTAGGTGCGGCCATCGGACTTGCAGGCATAAGAGAGCAGGCCGGGTTTGGCGAGCGTGACGGTGACGACGCCGGCGGTAGCGGTACCTTCGTAGCTGACGAAAAGACCGCGGACGATGCCGAGAGGGGGATCCTGGGCGAGTGCCGAGGTCGCGACGATAAGACTGAGCCAGATACGCATTCGTTCACCTGCTATCGTATTAGATTGCCACTCCAGCCGTCGCCGCCACCGGAATTTCACTTGCTCACCCGGCTTGAGCAAGCGGGGAATTGGTTTCAGCATTCGGGCATTCAAGAACCATCGGGCGGCGTGGCGCGCTACTACCGCGTGGACGAGAGCCGCAACCTACCCATTTCTACGGAAATCACGGGTTACGCCATATCCGCCTTGTCCTTTTTGTATCGGTTTTTCGATGCAGTTCTTCTTTCAGCTTCGGCATGCGCTTGATGTTCTCTCACGTCTAGTTGAATGTTTTTGATTAG
>JAYVUQ010000531.1:0-6134 GCA_043787785.1 Bryobacteraceae bacterium | reverse complement strand
GCCTGCCGGAGCATATCGCCGCCAAGCAGCCCATCCCGGCGCGCGTGCGGGTGAGCAATGGTAAGACATGGATGTCCTCTTTTTCTATTCACTTACGAGCGGAAAGTAAAGAACTCATGCCGATGCCGCTTTACTACCCGGTTATCGCTGGGGGCGCGTCTCACGATTCCACAGTGAAGGTGGAGTTTCCGCATCGCGGACTCTACCGCGAGAACCGCTTCTTCTTTTCCACCTTATTCCCGTTTGGCTTTACCGAACGCCGCTTGCCCGTACCGCTGGGCGGTGAGATTGTGGTTTATCCTTCCATCCAGCCGCAACCGGAGTGGGAAGAACTCTTTCGCAAACTGGAAGGCGAACTCAACACGCCCCGCCGAGGCCGCGGTGACGACTTCTATCGTCTTCGCCCTTATGAGCACGGGGAGAGCGCTCGCCGGGTGGATTGGAAATCGACGGCCCATACCGGCTCGTTGCAGGTGCGCGAGTTCACTCAACGGGAAGAGCCGCTGGTGCAGTTGACTTTAGATATCGAGCGGCGCGGCGAGGGCTTTGACGCCTGGTTTGAGGAGGCCATTGAGGGCTGCGCCTATCTCGCCTGGCACCTCACACAGCGCGGCGCACGCGTACGCTTGCGCACCCAGCGCATCGATCTGCGAACTCCTGAGGACGGCGACGTTTATACTATTCTCAGGTACCTTGCCCTAGTGGAGCCGCTCGCGCCGGGCTCTGCGAAGGCCGATCTATTTGCCGACAACCATGAAGCCTCACCCCTGGAAGTATTGCTGCGCCGCCGGTCTACTGCTGTGGCTCCTACCACTGATGGCGCAAGCGCCGTTGGATAAGTCCGGTGAGCCTAAACGTGAGCCTGAACGCATCAAGACAGAGATAACGGTGGTGGGCAGCGTCAAGGCCGAAGCGCCCGCGTCCATGACCATCGTCGGCGCGCCGGAGTTACAGACGGTGCCGGGCATTAACCTGGACGACCGTCTGCGCCAAGTACCCGGTTTCACCCTCTTTCGCCGCTCCTCCGGCCTCACCGCCAACCCCACGACGCAAGGCATTTCGCTCCGGGGACTGGGCTCGACGGGCGCCTCCCGGACGCTGGTCCTCTGGGATGGTGTGCCGCTGAACGATCCCTTCGGCGGGTGGGTGTACTGGACGCGCGTGGCGCCGGAAAGCGTCAACCAGGTGGAAGTGACCCGCGGGGCCAGTACCTCCGTTTTTGGCGACCGCGCCATGTCCGGCTCCATTTCTCTGTTCTCCAAACCCCTTGAGGCTCGCCATTACTATGGCGCTATTGAGGGCGGTAACCGCGGGCAAGTGCAGCCCTCCGCCGGTTATGGGGACCGCCTTGGCAACTGGGGCTTTGGCGCGCAGGCCCGCGCCTTCCGCTTCGATGGCTACTACATCGTGCCCCAACGCATACGCGGCCGCATCGATACGCCGGCCAATGTCGAGTTCGTCACGGGCGATGCCCGCGTCGACTACACTCGCGGCAACCAGCGCGTCGGCCTCAAATTCGATGTGATCGCCGAGGACCGGGCCAATGGCACGCCGCTCCAGACGAATTCCACTTCCATCGGTAGCCTGGCTGGCAATTACGCCCGCCAATGGACGCAGGATTCGCTCGCCGTCACCGGCTTCTATCAGAGCCAGGAGTACCGCGCCGGATTCTCCGCACTCGCTGCCACGCGCAATACCGAAACCCTCACGTTCCGCCAAAGCGTGCCCGCCGAGGCCGTGGGGGGTTCGGTGGTCTATCGCCACAGCAGTTCGATGTGGAATGGTGTCTTTGGTGGCGACGTAAACCGCGCGAACGGCATCAGCTACGACTTTCTGAATCCGACCGGCGTGCGCCGGGGCGGCGGCACCATCAACCAGCGGGGCGTCTTTGGCCAAACCGATTTCCGCTACAAGGATCTGCGCCTTTTTGGTGGCATTCGCGAACAGTTCACCGGTTTGGCCAACCGCACGCAGTTTTTCTCGCCGAGCGGCGGCTTTACTTATGGCCGTCGCCAGTGGCGCACGCGCGGCTCGGTTTACCGGGCGTTTCGCGCCCCCACGTTGAATGAGCTCTACCGTGAATTCCGCGCCGGCAATACCACCACGCAGGGGAACACGGCTTTGCGACCGGAGACTCTCTTTGGCGCCGAAGTGGGAGCCGATTGGGTGGGCGAGCATTCGCGGGCCGGGGTGACATTCTTTCGTAGTGAATTGAGCGAGATTATCACCAACGTGACGCTCAGCAACACGCCGGCGCTGATCACCCGCCAACGCCGCAACGCTGGGTCGGCGTTGAATCGCGGCATCGAAATTGACCTGCGGCATCAATTCGGCTTCTTTCGCATGGGCCAACTACGTTGGGACGGCTCTTACCTGTTTGTCGATTCGCGTTTCGGCTCCGGGCCCCGCATTCCCCAAGTCGCTCGGCATCAAGGCTCCAGCCAACTCACCTGGAACTGGCGGCGAACGTCGGCTACGGCGAGTGTTCGCTCGGCGTCGCTGCAGTTTGAGGATGATCGTAATACGCAGTTGCTGCCCGGTTATGCCGCGATTCAGGGCGTGGTCCGTCAGCAACTCACGGCCCAGTTGTCGATGCAAGCGGCGCTCGAAAACGTGCTCGACCGCGAATACCTCACCGGCTTTACCCCCGCCGCCCAGATCGGCCCACCGCGGCTGTGGCGCGTTGGACTCCGCTGGGAGAAATAGCTAACCGATCCAGGTGCGCCGCTCCCGGCGGGCCGGGGCGACGGTCGCGGAGATCTCGCCGACGCCGTCGATCCGACCCCTGACGCGATCACCGGGCTGAATGCGGGCGCCCTTGGGGCAACCGGTAGAAATGACATCGCCCGCTTGAAGCGTCATATAGTCGCTATGGAATCGGACGATCTCGTAGGGGCGGGTGTGCATGTTGGCGACCACGTCGTGCGAGAAGACCTGCCCGTTGTGCTCTGTATTGACGACCAGGGCATCGACATTGGGAACTTCGTCACGAGTGACCACGACGGGGCCGAAGCTGAAGAAAGTATCGAAGCTCTTGGCGCGGGTGAGGTAGCGAGGATTCTTGCGTAGGACGTCGAGGGCGGTGAGGTCCAGGGTGGTGGTGTAGCCGAAGATGACGCTTTCGACGTCGCCGGTTTCGAGATAGCGGCAATCGCGGCCGATGATGATGCCCAATTCGCCCTCGGCGTCGACGTCGTTGCTCACGGCGAGCGGGGGCAGTTCAATCTCGCCGCCGGGTTCAAACAGGCAAACGGCGGGCTTCATAAAGCTACCGGGCTCGTCCGGTTGTACGGCGTTGATGTCCACGGCGTGGGTCTTGTAGTTGAGGCCGATGCACCAAATCTTGGGAGGCACGGGGTAGGGAAGCAAGGGCGTCACGTCTGTGTAGGGTACAGTGGCGACGCCGCGCGGGTCGAGTTGCGCGACGGTGTGGCTTTGGATGATCGCCAATAAATCATTGGGGACCTTGGTGCCATGCTTGGCATTGATTTCGGTAACCGGGGCAATGCCTGCGGCGGTCAATACTCCGGTGTGAATCTTATGACCCAGTCGAAAACGCAACAACTTCAAAGTGAACTCTCCTCAGTTGATGAAGATAGCACTACTGGGCGCTGCGCTATTGGGCCGAATCGCGATAACTCGGCTTGTGCCGCAGCTTACTAAGCGTGTTGACGGGCCGCAGTTCAAGCTGGTGCAGGTTGCCGTCAGCAGTGGGGCGGCCAGGAGCGAACGACAGCGCGTATTGCGTACGCAGTTCCTCCTCCATGCGGCGGAACTGCGAATCGAGCGACTCATCTTCAAATACCCGCCCACCGGTCTCGATGGCGACCTTGCGCATCTTGCGGGCCTTGGCGGCGGAGTCAATCCTATCGAAGATAATATTGCCCAACCCTCCACGCCCGCGGCCCATGCCTTGGCGCATGGTGTTTTCGGTCTTCAGCCAATAAACCATGGTGTCGGCGGTTTGAAGTCGCTCGGTGATGGTGCTGGCGTCGGCACGGCTGTTGGTGTCCTCGCCGTCGGAGATCACCAGTAGGGCCTTGCGCCCTTCGCGAGCGTTCAACTTGCGTTTGATCACCTGATCGAGCGTGTCATAGATGGGTGAGCCCGGCCGGGAACTCCAGATTTCGCCTTCGAACTGATCTTCCCAGCCGCCGACAGACTCTTCGATATCGCGCAGAGAACTGGTATCGTTCTGAACGAGGCGAATGCCGTTGCCGAAAGTGACGATGAAGACACGGTCCTGCGGCTTGAGCACTTGACGCAGAAAATCGAGCGCCTCGCGGCGGTTCTTGCGAAAAAGGCCGCGCTGACTGCCGCTGAGGTCGACGATGATGCCCAGGGTGAGGGGCAAGTCGCGGTCGCGCGAGAAGGCGGTGATGTTGCGGCGCGAACCATCTTCGTAGACTTCCACGTCGTCCTTGGTCAAGTTGGTAAGTGCGCCCCCATTGCGGCCGGTGGCGGCGAAAGTGACATTCACCTCGCGGGTTTCCGTGCGGAAGATGACCGAGTCGCCCAGGGTTTCGGGGGGCGCGTTGTCGATGGCCGGGGGCGAGGCTTTGCCGGCAGATGGCGCGTTTTCGATCGGCGTACGCGCGGCGCGGGGTCGTTCCCCCACGCGCCGCCAGCCACCAGTGGTGGGTTCCGGCGAGGGTGGGGCTTTGGGCGGTATTTTGGCTGTCTCCACCGCGACGGGAGGCGGCTCACCCACCTTTCGAAACTGCCCGGCCAAGCCGCCGAGGAGGAGCAATGAAATAAGTCCGATACGCTTGACCATGGCCTGCCTTCGTTCACTATGACGTGACATGGAGGACCAACGTTCCCAAATGTTAACGCCTTTGAATGGTTAACCCGGTCGAAGCCAAGGGGTTGCGCGTGATACGCTCTGAAGCGATGCGGAAACTCACTTTCTTCTTAGCGACACTGGCCTGGGCTCAAGCTCCGGTGCCGGTTCCGTCCAATGTGCAGGCTGATATGGATGTGGAATATAGCCGGGTGGGCCAGGCTGTTTTCATGGATATTTTCCGGCCCGCCGGTGCGGCGACGGCGACTCCGGCGGTGCTGGCGATTCATGGCGGCGGCTTCCGGGCGGGGAAGCGGACCAGCTATCACGGCTTGTGCATCAAGCTGGCCCAACGCGGGTATACTTGCGCCACGATGAGCTACCGGCTCGCGCCTCGGCACCAGTTTCCGGCCCCGGTGGAAGATGCCAAGGCGGCGGTAAGATTTCTGCGGGCGAATGCCAGGAAATATAACATTGACGGGGCGCGGATCGGCGTTACGGGCGGCTCGGCAGGTGGGCACCTAGCGCTGATGGTGGGGCTTACCGGGCCGCTGAAGCTGTTTGAGGGTTCAGGTCCGAACCTGGAGCAATCGAGCGCTGTGCAGGCGGTGGTGAACTTCTATGGACCCACTGATTTTACCCAGTCCTATGGCAAAAGCGTCGATGCTCATGAGGTGTTGCCGATGTTTTTGGGCGGCGACTTGGCTCATAACCGGCAAGCCCATGTGACGTCGAGCCCGCTCTATTACGCCACTCCGCTTGCGCCGCCGATTCTCTCGGTGCATGGGACGAAGGACAACTATGTGGCTTATGAGCAGTCGGCTTGGTTGACGGCAAAGCTGCTGTCGGCGGGTGTCGATACGGAGCTCGAAACCATTACTGGCGCGGGCCATGGATTCAAGGGTGCCGATGCGGAACGCGCCGAGGCCCGGCTGCTGGCTTACTTCGATAAGTATTTGAAGCCGGATGCGCCGCAGACGAAGATTCTGGTGTCGGACCATGGTTCGGCCGGCGAGGTGGTTGGCATGCTGTGGCCGTCGGGGCGCGAGTTGTTTGCGCGTCCGAATGGGCGGGGCCACGATGCGCAAAGCCTGCCGGGAGGGCACATCCTCTACACGATCGGGTCGAAGGGCAAGGTGGTGGAGGTGGATAGCGAGGGCCAGGAGGTATGGTCCTTCAGCACAGGCCTCGACCATCCGCTGGCGGCCCAACGATTGCCGAACGGCAACACGCTCATCGGCGATGCGAAGCAGGGCCGGGTGATCGAGGTGGAGAAGGGCGGCAAAGTGGTGTGGGAGTATCAAAGCGCCGATCTCGCCAATATGCGCATGCGCAACGCGAATCGCACCGG
>JAYVUQ010000530.1:0-2173 GCA_043787785.1 Bryobacteraceae bacterium | reverse complement strand
GCTGTTGTCGGCGCGCCTGGCCAACACGTAGTACATGCGCTGGGGAGCATCGTAGGTTGTGGTGACCGGCAGCCGCACGAAGCCCGCCGGCAAACCCTGCACTTGCCCGTTGGGGCCCACGATCTGCGGAGCTGGGGCAGAAATGGGCAACCAGCCGTCAGGAAAATCACGGGTCAGCATGACGGCGTTCTGGGCATTCAGGCCCGCCACCTTGGCGTTTTTCGGATCATCCACGTTGTCGCCCACCACTAGCAGACGGGTGCCGCCGCCCACGCCCAACGGGGCGGAGAGTATCTTGTTGAGTCCGTCACCCAAATCGACGGCCGGAAGCGCGGCGCCACCGCCGGCGATTCCGCCCAGGCCAGGCTGGCCGGCACCGGGCACCGCCAAGTTGCCTTCCAGCGGCCGGACCTCGCCCGAATCGGCATCGATCAACACCTGCTGATTGCCCGTGAGGACGGCCGCTATGTGGCCTTCGGGGCCCGATACCAGAGTTTGGCTGGTGGCCGGCAATTTCACGGTCGTCGGCTCGGAATGTGTGGCGTTCAGAAGCAGCACTTGATCGCTGACTTCGTTTTGGTTTTTCGCCGGTCCGACAAAGGAAGCGAGAGCCGTGCCATCGTTGGCCCGTTGGAAGGGCGTCGCCGGATTGGCGGCATTGGAGGCGAGGCAGTCTGGCAGCTTGCTGCTGGTCTGTTTGGCAAGGTCAAGAAGTAGGCCGGTGAAACAACCGTTAGACGCGCGAAGGCCGGTGGCCACGAGATAGCTGGCCCGTAAGTCGGCACTCAAGATGGTGCGCAGTTCAGGCGTGCCCGCTGGCAAACGCAAGAACTGTAATTCCGATTTCGCCATCGCGCCCAGCACCGCTGCATTCGAGCGCCTACCGTTCTGCAAGAGCACCACGGCGTCCGAAGGCAGTGCGCCATCGGGAACCTCCAACCGGACACTGAACACGCCTGGTTGATCCGCCTTGTGGGTCGTTACGGACTTAGCCGGCCAGCCGCCGACGTAAGCGCGCACGGCCGCCTTGGGCAACGCCTCAGCCGAAGCCTCGCCATCGGTCAACCCTGGATCTGTGACGCCAAGGCCGGTGACACTTACGGTAAAGAGGCGTGCATCTGCCCTGCCACTTACGGGCCCGTAGCCTTTTCCGTCGAGGGTCTCGACACTCGGCAAAGAGGCCACAATGTTGATGCGTGCCGGACGGCTGCGTTGGTCGCCACGGATGACGACAATCGAGGCCAAGCCGGGAGGCGTCTCGAGGGGCACCTGCGCCAGGATCCGCCCCAAACTCGCCGAATACAAAGCAGCCGGACGATCATTCACGAGCACCTGCACTTCGCCGAGTTCCTTGGGCAATGGCAAGCTCGCCGCCTTGACCTCCGAGGCCGGACCGAGGTTCAGACCCTGTATGGAAATGACACCGCCTGGCGACGCGACCGACGGAGCCGGCTGTAGGGAATAAGCATTCACTACGCCTCGCGGTGGGACTACGGGCGGGAAGATCTGAGCACCGAGTCCACTTACGATCAAAGCGATGAGATATTTGGTAGGCACAGTCTTACTGTAAACCCCATTACTCTAAACCCTGGTCCGGCAAAATCGTTTCATGAAATTCTTGGCTCCCCTTGAATTTGCTTCACCAGTCAAGGATCATGGCGGGTAGTCCCGAAACAATAGCCTCAGGAGTCTTACCATGTACGAAAGCAAAAATCCGATTGATGAACTTGTTCACCTTTATGTCGACGGTGCCTTCGACCGCCGGGAACTGGTTCAACGAGTGATCCGTGTTACTGGCAGCCTGACTGCGGCTGTCGCCGCGCTAGCTGGCTTTGAAGAGCTAAGGGCGCAAGCGCCTAGCGCTTGCCCCGCCGATGTGCGCGTCCCGGCCGATGCCCCGGACCTCGAAGCGCGCGACGTCGAGTTCGCCGGACCCGGCGGACGCATGATGGGCTACCTCGTGATGCCCAAAAACATGACCGAAGCGCAGCCGGCCATCATCGTAATACATGAAAACCGCGGCCTAGTCGAGCACATTCGTGACGTTACCCGCCGAGCGGCGCGTGCTGGCTTTGTCGCGCTGGGCGTTGACCTGCTTTCACGGCAAGGCGGCACTTCCCAATTTACCGATCCGACGCAGCAGGCGGCGGCGTACAACCGCACCACGCCGTTT
>JAYVUQ010000529.1:0-6533 GCA_043787785.1 Bryobacteraceae bacterium | reverse complement strand
GCGGGCCATGGGTGTCAGGCCGAGCTCTTGAGCGCGTTCGGCGCTCATGACGAGGGCAAAAGACGCGCCGTCGGAGGTTTGGGAAGAGTTACCCGCGGTTACCACGCCCTCGACGTGGAAAACAGGCTTTAGCTTAGCGAGCGCGGCCATCGACGTATCTGCCCGGGGACCTTCGTCTTTGTCGTAGGCATGACTCGGTGCCAAGCATGACTCGGTGCCGCATCTGCATACCTTTCAAAGTTGGAGCTTCGATCTTATCGTGCTTCGTGGAATCCAGTGTGACCCCGGAACGGAAAGTTTGCCGCACATCTCACTAAGGTTCCGATGTCAATCAAATCCCTAGTGTCCAAAGATTTCGCAGTGCGCCTTCTGCGTGGTGTTTGTCTCGCTTTGGCCGTCACGTGTTTCGTGTCCGCCCAGACCTATAAGATTTCCACGATGGCCGGCGGTGGGCTACCGGTGAACATTCAGGGCAGGTTCAGCGGCGATGGCGGTGCGGCCACTGGGGCCGCGTTAAGTTTTCCGGGAGGCGTCGCGGTAGACAATGCCGGCAATCTCTATATCGCCGAATGGGGTTTCTCGGGTAATTCCCACGTGCGCAAGGTAGTGGGCGGCGCGATCACGACGATTGTGGGAGATGGGTCCCATGGCTCCAACGGCGATGGGGGGCCGGCCATCAGCGCGCAGCTTAGCCAGCCTAAGGCCGTTGCCGTGGACTCCCTCGGCGACGTTTACATTGCGGAGGGTGGGCGCATCCGCAAGGTGTCGGGCGGCGTGATCAGCACGGTAGCGGGGGGGGGCACGTTCGGCGACAACGGTGCGGCCACCAGCGCCGCCTTGTACCGTGTCAGTAGCCTCGGGGTGGACTCGGCCGGCAAGGTTTATTTCGCCGACCCGACCAACTCTGGCGTCCGGCTGCTCGAACCGCAGCCTTGACCTTTCCCGG
This sequence comes from Bryobacteraceae bacterium, assembly GCA_043787785.1. Lineage (GTDB taxonomy): Bacteria > Acidobacteriota > Terriglobia > Bryobacterales > Bryobacteraceae > JALHNI01. The sequence goes on along the minus strand of JAYVUQ010000529.1, from coordinate 5,587 downwards.
CAGCGCCCCGGGGACCTCGTGGCGAGATCGGCTTAGGGACGGTTTCCTTTCTTCCGCGCCTGCGCCTGGGGCACCCAGCGGGCGGGCTGATTCTTCTGGTCCCATTGCTGCCAGGCGGCCGTCATGGCCTTGACGCGCTCGGGTTGCGACGCCGACAAGTCCTGCGCTTCGCCGATGTCCGCGGGCAGGTTATAGAGCGCGGGCGCGTCATTCATTGCGGTCAGTTTCCAATCCCCTTCGCGCATCGCCCATTGGCGGCCGAAGCGCCAGTAAAGTTGCTCGTGCGGACGCCCCGTCTTCTTGCCGTTGAGGTAAGGCGTCAGGTCGACGCCGTCGACTTTCCAGCCCGGCTCCACATGGCCACCTGCGGCAGCCACGAAGGTGGGTAACAGATCGAGGGCGATTACGGGTTCGGAGTACACTTTGCCCGCGGGGATCTTCCCGGGCCAGCGCATCATCCAAGGGATGCGGAAGCCGCCTTCGTACACTTGCGCCTTCACGCCCCGCAGCGGATCGTTGCGCGACGTATTGACGGGCGTCGGCCCGCCGTTATCGGACAGAAAGACGACCAAGGTTTTGCGCGTCAGTTGCAGACGATCGAGGGCTTGGAGAATTGTCCCCACGCCGTCGTCGAGCGCCGAAAGCATGCCGGCATAAGTGCGCCGTTTGGGGTCGGCGATCTGGGGGAAGCGGTCCTCGTATTTCTTGAGGGCTTGCAAGGGCCCGTGCACCGCGTTGAAGGGCACATACGCAAAAAAGGGCTGCTTCTGGTGGCGCTCGATAAAGTCAACGGCGCGGCGGGCGAATACATCCGTGGTGTACTCCACGGACTCCACCTTTTTGTCGCCATCGTAAATTGGATTTGCCGCATCGGCCTGCGCGTCCAGGTAACTATGCGCGCCGCCGAGAAAGCCATAGAACTCGTCGAAACCCCTTTGCAAGGGCTGGTACCCGGCGCGATAACCCAAGTGCCATTTGCCGAAGAGCCCGGTCCGGTAGCCTAGTGTCTTCAAACGCTGCGCCATGGTGGTTTCCGTCAGCGGCAAGCCAAAATTCTCATTGGCCTGCTCCGCCGGGCCGGGGTTGAACTCATGGCCGAAGTGCGTCTGGTAGCGGCCGGTCATCATCCCCGCCCGCGTGGGGCTGCAATAGGGGCAGGAAACGTAACTATCCGTGAAGCGGGTGCCTTGCTTCGCCAGCGCATCCAGATGCGGCGTGGGAATTTCCGTACCGCCGTAGCAACCCAAATCCGTGCGCCCCAGGTCGTCGCCAAACAGCAGGACCAGATTCGGTTTGTCTTCCGCGCTGAGTAATGGTGCGGCCAGGGTGGCCAGGAAATTTCGGCGTTGCATGATGGGGAATCATATCATTGGGGCCGAAGCTCCGCCAGCATGCGGCGAGCGGCGTCGAGGTCGGGTTCGTATTCCAGCGCCTTCACTAAGTTCGCTTCCGCGGCCTGTTTATTGCCGGCGAGGTAGTGGGCGACGGCGAGGTTCATCCGGGCGCCGGTGAGGGCTGGGTTCCGGCGAAGAGCCGCTTCCCACAGGGCGATCGCCTCGGCGGCTTGCCCGCGCTTCATGCGATAGATGCCGAGGTTGACGGCGGTGCCGGTCTGGCTGGGGTCCAGCTTCACGATGCGCTCGCACAGGGCCAGCGCTTGCTCTTCGCGGCCCAGGCGGTCGTAGAATTGCGCCAATTGCACCAGGATGGGGACGTCGTGGGGCGCCACCGCCGCGGCTTGCTCGAGTAAGTCGAGGGCCCGCGGCCGCACGGAGGGTTCGTTGGGCGCGACGGTGGCGTAACTGAGGGCCAAGTCCCGCGAGCTGAGGGGGCTTTTCCAAAAGCTCTCGAGCACCCGCGTCGAAGATACGGGCGAGTTACTGGCCCCCGGACGCCGGGCGATGGAATGATCGGTGTAGGCTAAGTGGTCCACGGTGCGCGTCTGCCGGTTGGGCATATGGCATCCCGCGCAATCGGGGCCGGCGTCGCCGGTGCAAGGTTTGGTGGCGTGACAACTGAGGCACGCTTGCCGGTAATGGTCGGCCAGTTGGCCGGCCTGTTGGGCGGCGGAAACTGTCTCATGCGGATTATGACAAGTGGCGCACCATAACTTCGCTCCACTTACCTGCTTGCACTTACTCTGCGCGAGCTTTTCGTAATGGCTGGTGGCATTGGCTTCACCATTACTAGCGCCGGACCAGACGGTAATCGCCAACGAGTCCGAGAGTAAGTCGCCCGGCTGATAGCGTTTCGCGTTGGCGCGAGCCACGCGCGCCGCGCCGGTCAAGTGACATTGCGCACAAACACTATCACGCCGCTCGGCGTCCAGCTTGGCCGGATTGACGATGGCCGTCTTGGTGCCCTTGGCCGCGATATGCGCCTGGCCCGGGCCGTGGCAGCGTTCGCAACTCACGCCACCTTCCAAAAACGGCGTGGCGGCGAAACGATTCGTGGCCAGGCTTTGCATGCGGCTGGTGTGGCATTGGAGGCACGCCGTCTCGACGGTGCGGGTGAGTTCCACCGTACGTTTCCGCTGATAGCCCGGCGACACGTCCCACTTCTGCGCTTCTGAGTAATAGGAGACTGGCGCTTGAAATAACCAGCCGTCGCCGCCCGAAAATAGGTAACTGCGGCCGACTTTGCCGGAGCCGACAAACCACCCCAGCACGCGCCGGCCCCCGGCTTCGAGCCGGGAGAACGTGAGCTCATAATTCGTACTTATCTGATAATTGGCACCGGAGGCCGCGTCGGTGAAGGCAGCCTGCGCGAAGCTCTCGCGAAACGCACCGCTGCCCACTGCGCCCGCGCTACGGGCCATACCCGTGGCCTGATACTTCGCGTAAATCCCGGCATGGCATCCGGCGCAGGCGCGGCTGCCGGTTTCTTGACCATAAGCGAGGGCGGCCAACCAGAGAATGGAGTGAATCCTCACCAAACCTTCATGATATAGTAATCGCACCATGAGGAATGCTTCTTTCACTCGCGTAAGCCTCGCGCTTCTATTCGCGGCCCTACCCTCGCTGGCCCAAGTTTTCACCGGCACGATTACCGGTGTGGTAAGCGACCCTGGCGGCGCACCCGTTTCGGGCGCTGTCGTGCGCCTCAAGAACACGGCCACCAGTGAGCCGCGCCAGGTTGCGTCGGGCTCCGATGGCCAATACATCTTCTCCCAGATCCTGCCGGGCTCCTACGACGTGAGTGTCGAGATGGCTGGCTTCCGCAAGAGCGTCACCAGCGGTGCTGTGCTGCGCGTCAACCAGACGCTCGAAGTGAATTTCGCCATGCAACTCGGCGAAGTCTCGCAGACGGTCGAGGTGACCGCTGGCGTCTCGCTGCTCGACACCCAAACCGCCAATCGCGCCGTCACGCTGGACCAGCAGGCCGTGCTGGACCTACCCGTCAACGCTCGCAATCCCTTTGCCATGGTGCACGTCAACGCCGGCGTCATCGCCGTGCGCACCGGCATCTCGCAAGCCACGCAGGACCAGAATCACAATCGCTTCTCGATGAACGGCGGCCGCGGCCAAGCCGGCCTCACCTTGATTGACGGCACGCCGGCTTCGGCCGTCGACTGGGGCGGCTTGATCGCCTCACCGGGCGTGGACTCGGTGGCCGAAGTGAACATTCAGCGCAATCAATTCGACGCTCAATTCGGCAAGAGCGACGGCGGCGCGGTGAACATGATCACCCGCGGCGGTGCGAATCAATTTCACGGCACGCTCTTCGAGTTCCTGCGCAACGATAAGTTGGATGCCAACAGTTGGGGAAACAATCGCGCCGGCCTACGGCGGACGCTCTTCCAGCGCAATCAGTTTGGCGGCAACTTCTCGGGGGCCATTTCGAAGTCCAAACGCCTTTTCTTCTTCGGCGGCTATGAGGGCGTACGGCAGGGGTCGCCGGGAAGCAGCATTCAGACGGTGCCCACGGCGGCTCAATTGAGCGGCGACTTTTCGGGCGTCTTTAACCCCAATGGCACGCAGTCGGTGATCTTCAACCCTTTCACTACCCGCGCGAACCCCGATGGCGCGGGTTCGATCCGCGATCCCTTCCCCGGCAATCGCATTCCCAGCACTTTGTTCGATCCCGTGGCAGTAAAGATCCTCGCTTTGTACCCCAAGCCCAATACGCAGGGCGCGCCGATCACCAACGCCTTAAACTTCGCGGTGCAAGGGAAGACGGCCACCGCCAATGAGCGTTTCGACGGCCGCATCGATTGGGCGAAGAGCGAAAAGCTCACCATGTTCGGCCGCTTCACGAAAGCCATTCAGGAAAACGTGGCCCCGAAGTTCTTCGGCAACGGTGCCGACACCAACTTCTCCGACGTCAATCCCCGCCATCACATCGTTATCGGCACCACCTGGACTCCCTCACCTACTTGGGTGGTCAACGTTCTGCTTGGCTCCGGCCGCTGGCGTGAGAATCAGAACTCGCCTTCGAAGGGGTTGAACCCGACGACGCTGGGCTTCCCGGCGGCGCTGGTTTCGCAGTTCCAGACGCTCACCTATCCGGCGGTAACCACCCAGAGCTATAACTCGTTTAGCAATCCGGGCTTTTTCAACGGCCCGCGCGAGACCCACAATCTGCAGGCGAACGTCACCAAGGAACTGGGCAAACACAGCTTGAAATTTGGCTGGCTGGGCGAACTGGCGCGCTTGAACGCGACTAGCTTTGCCACGCCTACTTTTAACTTCTCCCGCGGCCTCACCTCTGGCCCCGCAGCCAGCGTTGCCTCCACCACCAGCGGCGACGGCATTGCCTCGCTTCTGCTGGGCGTCGGCGCTGGCGGAAGCGCCCCGATCAACGCCGCCACCGCGATTACTGCGAGTTACCACGGCCTTTACTTCCAGGACTCCTGGCGCGTCAACCGCCGCCTCACCGTACATCTCGGTATGCGCTGGGAAGTGCAATTGGCCCGCACCGAGCGCTACAATCGCTTCAACAACTTTGACTTCAACGCCACCAGTCCGCTGGCGGCGGCTACCGGCTTGCCGCTGAAGGGCGGGCTGGTCTTCGTCACCCCGCAGAACCGCGGCGCCTGGGATACCGATTGGATGAACCTGGCCCCGCGCTTCGGCATGGCTTACAAGCTCACCGATAAGCTCGTCGTCCGCGGCGGTTACGGCATCTTCTATCCGCAAACCGGCGGCGGCGCCAACCAGGGCTTTTCGACGTCGACGGCCTGGGTCTCCACTGTGGGCGGCGACGGCATCAACCCCAATCGCACCGCGCTGCTCAGCAATCCTTTCCCCTCGGGCCTAGTGCAGCCGGTAGGCAACACGCAGGGTTTAGCCACCCTGGCCGGAGAAAGCGTCAACGCCTTCAGCCGCCTCCATCCGCTCAGCTACGTGCAGAATTTCTCGTTCGACTTCCAATATGAATTGAAAAAGGGCATGGTGCTCGAGCTGGGCTACACCGGTTCGCAAGGCCGCAAGCTCCTCTTTGGCACTGGCCAACAAGCCAACCAGTTGGACCCCAAGTTTTTAAGCCAAGGCACCGCGCTCGATCAGCAGGTGGCGAATCCTTTCTTCGGCGTCTTGCGGACAGGCGTCTTGGCCGGTGCCACCGTGCCGCGCAATCGTTTGCTGCG
>JAYVUQ010000528.1:0-20705 GCA_043787785.1 Bryobacteraceae bacterium | reverse complement strand
CCTTATGGACAGAGCGGCATCCCCGTCAGCGAGATCTTCCCCAAACTCGGCGAACGCATTGACGAATTCACCGTCATTCGCAGCATGCATACCGACCGGCCCAACCACGAGCCTTCGCTGATGATGCTCAACACCGGCGACCGTCTTAGTGGCCGCCCCTCCCTGGGCTCCTGGCTCACCTACGGCCTCGGCACCTTCAATCAAAACCTGCCCGGCTTCGTCGTGCTTTGCCCTGGCTTGCCCGTCCTGGGCCCGCAAAACTGGAGCGCCGGCTTCTTGCCCGCCGTCCACCAGGGCACCTACCTGCCGACCACCGAGAAGGATCCCAAGCAACTCATCCAGTTCATCCGCAACGCTAAGCTGGATCCTGTCGCCCAGCGCCGCGAAGTCGATCTGATGCGCCACCTGAACGAACTCCAAATCGAGCGCGAGGGCAACGATAGACAATTTGAGGCCAGCATCCAAGCGGCGGAAATCGCTTTCCGCATGCAGTCCGAGGCACCGGAAGCCTTCGATATCTCGCGCGAACCCGAGGCGGTTCGCGCCCGTTACGGCGACACCGACTTCGGCCGCGGCACGCTGGTCGCCCGGCGCTTAATCGAGCGCGGCGTGCGCATGGTGCAGGTCTACTTTGGCAACTTCCAGCCCTGGGACAACCACGACGACATCATGCTGCATCAAAAGCTGGCCAACCAGGCCGACGCCCCCATCGCCGCCTTGATCGACGACCTGAAGTCGAGTGGCTTGTTGCAGGACACCATTGTCATCGTTGGCGGCGAGTTTGGCCGCACTCCAGCCGTCGAAGTGGGCGGCTTGGTCAAGACTCAAAATGGCCGCGACCATAACAACCACGGCTTCAGTTATCTGGTGGCCGGCGGCGGCTTCAAACGCGGTCACATCCACGGTGCCACCGACGACTTTGGCTTTGCCGCCGTGGAGAACAAGGTCTACATCCACGACTTTCACGCTACCCTCCTGCACCAACTGGGGCTCGACCATACTCGCCTCACCCACCGCCATTCCGGCCGCGACTACCGCTTGACGGACGTGGGCGGCAGCGTCGTGCAGGGAATCCTCGGTTAACAAACTTCGCCAGCCGCCGCTGTGGCGGCTATAATCAAGCAGGTATGATACGCCGCTCATTTTTGTCCACGCTCGCGGCTAGCGCCGCCGCCCCCGCCCTGGCGCAGCAGGCGGCAAAGGTGCCAGTGAAGGGGCCAGGGAAAGTGCCGGTGGTGGTGGATGCCTTAAAGGTGTCGGTCAGCGAGGTGATCGTTCCGGTCACCGTCACCGATGACAAAGGCCGCTTCGTCTCCGATCTCGACAAAGACGATTTCACCATCCTCGATGAGGGCCGTCCGCAACGCATCACCTACTTCAACCGCGAACGTCAACAGCCTGTGGTGGCTGGCTTCCTGCTCGACATGTCCAACGCTCAGCGTCTGCACTGGGCCAAATTCCTCGATGCCGCCCAGGAACTGGTGCTCAGCTTGCTGCCAGGCGATCCGCGTTTTGCCGGCTACCTAATTACCTATTCGAACGAAGCCGAGTTGGCCGTCAATACCACCACCGACAGCGACAAGTTGCTGGACAAGATCCGCAAGCTGAAGCCCGGCGGCGGGTCAGCCATGTACGACGCCCTCTATATGGCTTGCACCAGCCGCAACCTGGTGAAAGGCGAACCGATTGAGCCGCGGCGCGTGGTGATCATCATCGGCGACGGGCACGACAATGCCAGTAAGAAGGGCCTCGATGAAGTGGTGGAATTGGCCCAGCGCAATCTGGTTACCGTCTACGGCGTCTCCACCGTGGCCTTCGGTTTCAGTTCCGATGGCGAGAAGAACTTAACGCGCTTGGCCGAAGAGACCGGTGGCCGCGTGGTGTATCCGCTGCAGGGCGTCTACAAAGACGTTTCGGGTTATCTGTCCACGCCTTCGGACGAAGGCAACTATGCGCTGAAGGTCGGCACTGGCGGCTACGCTTCGGCGATCGCCCAGGGCTTGTTCCGGGCCGTAGCCGATACGGTGGGCGAAGTAGTGACGCAGTACATTATCCGGTATGCTCCGGAGATTACCGACGATAAGAAGTCCTTCCGCAAGGTGGAAGTGAAAGTGAATCAGCCGGGAGTGACCATCCGGGCGCGGAAGGGGTACTATCGCTTTCTCCCCTAAAAGGAGCTAGCGGGTTCACCCGTTTTGGTCGATAAGCCTGTCGGACCCTCGCAGGCAAAGGAGTTCCCGGCCGTTGATGCCCTCCACCAAACCCACCACCCAACTCGACTTCGGGGAAGCGCTGCTGCTGGAATTGGCCTTGCCAGGCGAGCGCCCAGTGGCGATTGGCGTGGCCTTGCATGTGGCGGGCGAATTGCACTTACGCTTTCGCCAGGATTGGGATTCGTTCGTACCCGAAGAGGACCTTGACTTTGCGACGGCCCTCGAAGCCGACTTGAAGTCGAAAGCCAGCGAAATGGGCGGCACCGTGCTGCTCGAGTGGCTCGAAGAACATAGCTCCCACCTGTTGCGGCTCTCCGCCCGGGAGCGCGTCATGGTCGGCCGCCCGGAGGCGACTTTGGGCCGCCTGTACCGCGAGCAGGTTTCTTCCTCGGTTCAGGAATACCGTACGCATCTGCCGCTTTATGGCTTGCGCGCGGCAGCGGGGCACTTTAGCGGGCAGCAGATGGTAGAGCCCGAGGGCTGGATCGAGGTGACGGGGCAGAAGCTCAAGAAAGGGCAGTTCGTAGCCACCGTGGTCGGCCGAAGTATGTTGCCGCTAATTCCCGACGGCAGCCTTTGCGTCTTTTCGGCCAATGTTACCGGTTCCCGTCAAGGCCGCCTGGTGCTGGTGGAAAATCGCTCGGCGGGTGGCGGGGAACGCTATACCGTCAAGCGCTACCGTTCAGAGAAGGTACTGAGCCCGGATGGCGAATGGCGACATGAACGGATTCTCCTCGAGCCCCTGAACCCCGAGTTCGAGGCCTGGGAACTTACCGAAGGCGACGACCTTGCGGTCATCGGCGAGTTCCAATACGTCCTCGAATAAAGCGACAATAGTAAGTTGATGAAAGTACAAGAACTGGTGGAGGCCGAAGGGCACCTGATTGACTCCCATATTATGGAGCAGATCTTCGACACGGTGGTCGAATACGAAGCTCGCTACCATGTGGAGCACTTCAGCATTGGCCGCACCAACTCAGAGCCTTCGCGTCTGCGGCTGCAACTGGAGGCCGACTCGCGCGAGGTGATGAACCTGCTGTTGGGCCAACTACTGGGCCTGGGCTGTTCTTCGGTCGAGAGCGTGGACGCCGAAACCAAGCGGGTCGAACGTGACCGTTGCGCTCCCGACGACTTTTATTCCACCACCAACCACCGCACCGCGCTCCGATACGATGGCCAGTGGATTGACGTGCTAAACCAGCGCATGGACGCCATGATCGTCGTCGACGGCGCGCAGGCTTACTGCCGCCGCCTGCGGGACATCAAGGCCGGTGACCAGGTGGTCGTGGGGATGCACGGCATCCGGGTGACGCCCGAGTCGAAAGAGCGCGACCGGATGAAGTTCTCCTTTATGTCGAACGAAATCAGCTCGGAGCGGCAGGTGGAAACCGCGGTTCGGCAGACCGTCGAACTGATGCGGCAGACCTTGGCCGAGGGCAAACGGATCGTCGTCGTCGCCGGACCCGTCGTGGTACACACCGGCGGTGTGCCGGGCCTGTCGACGCTCATCCGGCGCGGCTACGTGCATGCTTTGCTAGCTGGCAATGCGCTCGCCGTACACGACATTGAAGCGGCCGTTTGCGGCACTTCGCTGGGCATCCGGCAATCGGATGGGCGGCAGGAAGAGCACGGGCACCGCAACCACATGCGGGCGATCAACACCATCAACCACGCGGGCTCGATTCCCGCCGCCGTGGCGAGCGGCAGGCTGACCACGGGCGTAATGTACGAGTGCGTCCGGGCGGGCGTGCCGTTTGTGCTCGCGGGCAGCCTGCGCGACGATGGCCCCTTGCCCGATTGCATCACCGACATGAACGTGGCGCAGGACAAGTACGCTGAGCAGATTCAGGGCGCGGGTTTAGTGCTCTGCCTGAGTTCGATGCTGCATACCATCGCCACGGGCAACATGTTGCCCAGTTGGGTGAAGATGGTGTGTGTGGACATTAATCCGGCCGTCGCCACCAAGGTAAGTGACCGGGGCTCCGGACAAACGGTGGCCGTGGTGACGGATGTGGGCCTCTTTCTCGATCACCTGGCCAAAGCTCTTCCGAGTAACTAATATGGCAAAAAAAATACGCGAATATACCGAACAACACGCCAGCTCTGGCATTAGTGGGCCGTTCCCCGAAATCGAGTGCTGGGAGAATCAGTTTGCCGGCTACGAGATCGAAGTGCGGACGCCCGAATTCACTAGCGTCTGCCCCAAGACCGGCTTGCCGGACCACGGCACCATCATGATCCGCTACACGCCGGATAAACTTTGCCTGGAGCTGAAGTCGCTCAAGATGTACTGGCTGGCCTACCGCAACCTGGGCATCTTTCAGGAGAACGCCGTTAATTGCATGCTGCGCGACTTAGTAAAGGCCGCCAAGCCGCGAAGTGCGACGGTAATTGGCGAATTTACTCCGCGCGGCGGCGTCTTCACCACCGTCACCGCGAGTTACAAGCGGAGTAAGCGTTGAACCCTGCGCTGGACGAGTTACAGCGCGCGATGGCCGAGATTGAGGAGCGGGTGCGCGCCCGCCATCCGCAATCGGCGGCGGGCGGGGAAGTGCCCTTGCCGAACCTGTGGCCGATCCTGCATGCGCGCGACGCGGCGGAAGCCAAGGTGGGCGCCATCGGGCACGTCAACCCGCGCCCAGCCGGCCTGCTGAATAGCCTGATCCAGAGCGTGAAGCGCACGGTGGCGCGTAGCCTGAATTGGTTTGTGCGCGACCAGATTGAATTTAACCGCGCCAGCATGCAATGTATCGAGGCGATCCTCGAGGCGCTGAACGAAAGTAACCGGACCCACGCCGAGTTAGCCCATCGGTTCCTGCCGCTTTCCGAGCTCCGGGACGAAGCCCGCGAGTTACGCGATATCCGGGTCCATTGGAGCCAATGGCGGCAGGATTGGGAACGCAAGCTGACCATCAACGAAGCGCAGTTCATGCGCGGCCTGGCGGACTTACAACTAGCCAATCAACAGCGGCTGTTACTTGCGGAGAGCGACTTCCGCGATCGCTTGCATCATCAGCATGCCGAGTACCTAGGCGCGCTGGACCGTGCCACCAGCAGCTTACAGGAGCGCCTCTCGGCAGATCTGAACCAGATGCGCGAAGATCTGCGCCGGGGCTCCGAATCGCTGATTCACCAGGAACTGCGCTTATTGCGGCAACGCCCGGTGGTAGCCCCTGCCGTCACTCCGGTGTCCCAAGCCCAGGTCACGGAGCCGGCCATCGACTGGTTTACCTTTGCCCATAAGTTCCGGGGACCCGAACCCAAAATCCGCGCCCACTTCTCGCGCTACCTGCCGCTCTTCGCCAAGGCCGCGCCGGTTTTGGATCTCGGCTGCGGACGGGGTGAGTTTCTGCGCCTCTTGCGCGACCAAGGCGTGGCCGCCCGAGGGCTGGACCTGACACCGGAAAACATTGCGCTATGCAGCGCGGAAGGGCTTGACACCAAGCAGCAGGATTTCTTCACGTACTTGCCAGGTTTAGCCGACCAGTCGCTGGGAGGCGTCTTTTGCGCTCAGGTGATCGAGCACTTACCCGCAGCCCAGTTACCGGAGTTGATCCGGCTGTGCTCGGCAAAGCTAAAACCCGGGGCGCCGATTCTGTTTGAGACGCCGAACCCGGAATGCCTGGCGATCTTCGCCACGCACTTCTACCTGGATCCGACGCACGTGCGCCCAGTACCGCCGGCGTTGATGGAGTTTTACCTCGCCGAGGCGGGATTTACGGAGATTACTGTGGAGCGCCTGGGCACGGCCGCCAATGACTTTCCGGAGTTAGCCGGACTACCGGAGACTTTCCGGCACCGTTTCTTCGGCTCGCTCGACTACGCCATTCATGCTATCCGACTGTAGGCCCTGGCTGAGCTTGGCCAAGTCCTCTACGCTGCTGAGCGTCTCGTCGAGCTGAATTCCCAGCGCATACTCGTTGCCCTGTCCGGGTGTGCAGTAACAGACGTGCCCGAAGACGATTTGCTCGTGGAGGGTAAGGCGCAGGTAAGTACCTTCCGGTAGGTGCCGGTCCAATTCGACGCGCGCGCCGCGAGCCGATACCTCGACAATCCGGGCAGGGATAGCCGTGTCGTCGCTGAGTCTCAGAACGGTGAGATAGTCAATCGTTTGCCGAGGGAAGGCTCGTCGTTCCACGATAGGCATATCGGCGTTCAGTGGACATACTTTAGAGGTGTATTTATATAGTCGTGATGGGTAGGTGACGAAACGAACCGGGGAGTTGTTGATTCTAAGCTGGATAAGCCTCAATTGCCATCTGGGGATGGTGGGCAAGCGGGGAGCGGCTACCAAGAGTAGGATAGCAGATGAAATGTAGAAAATTTCTACAAGTGCATGAAAATGAGGGGCAAGATTGCCGTGATCAGCCTGCGGACCAGTTGATGATGCCGGAATAGGAAGTGATGAGGATCATCAGGCCGAAGGCGATGCGGTACCAGGCGAAGGCGCTGAAATCGTGGGTGCTGATGTAGCGGAGGAGCCAGCGGATGCAGAGGTACGCCGACACAAAGGCAGCGATGGAACCGACTCCGAAGATGCCGAGGTCGGCGGTTTCGAAGAGCTTGCGGGCCTTGTAGGTTTCGTACAGACCGGCGCCGATGAGGATGGGTATGGCGAGAAAGAAGGAGAACTGGGTGGCGGCCTGGCGAGAAAAGCCGAAGAGCAGGCCGGCAATGATGGTGGCTCCGGAGCGCGAAGTGCCAGGGAGGAGAGCGAGGCACTGAGCGAAGCCAATCTTCAGGGCATCGGCCCATCCCATTTGGTCGACGTGCGAGATGGTGACCCGGTGCTGGCGGCGCTCCGCCCAGAGGATCACCAAGCCGCCGGCGATGAAGGCGATGGCGACCGGCACGGGGTGAAAAAGGTAGGCCTTGATGAGCTTGCCAAAGGCCAACCCGAGGATGACGGCGGGGACGAAGGCGACGAGGACGTTGAGGGCGAACCGGCGGGCGGCGGGGTCGCTGGTGAGGCCGGCCAATACGGCAATCAGCCGGGCGCGATACTCGACGAGGATGGCCAGGATGGCGCCGGTTTGAATGACGATTTCAAAGACCTTGGCCTTCTCATCGTTGAAGTGGAGCAGGCTGCCGGCGAGGATGAGATGTCCGGTGGACGAGATGGGCAGAAACTCGGTGAGTCCTTCGACGATGCCCATAATGAGGGCCTTGAGGTAGAGCAAATCCATTTGATTGGTCTACTAGGTGGCGAGCAAGGCCCACAGGCCGATGGCGACGCCGACGGGCAGGAGCAGTTCTGGCCAGTGCTGACGGCTCCAGTGAAGGGTGGCGGCGGGCCAAGCCTCGAAGCGGGAGATGGGCACGACGGGGAGGGGAGGGGGTGAGGCGGGGGGCAAGGAAGCGCGCCGGGCTTCGGTAGCGTGTTTGCGGGCGAAGGCCTCGGTCCAGGGGAGTTTCGGTGAGGTTAAGCGGGCGTGGATGTGGCTGGGCATGCCGCGGAGGGCACGGACAATTTCTTCGCGGCCGGCGCGGTCGGCGAGCAGAATGGTGGCCGAGTTGGCTCCGGAGGTGGAAGCCATCAACTTTTGTTTGAGGGCGGCTGGCACCTGGTCTAGGGAAGAATAAACGTTGGTGCGCTTCCCGGAGGAGATCAGAATCGTACTTTGGCGGATCGTTTGTGTGGACACAGAAGTTCGTAATTTCCTTCGTCGCGCCAACGGGGCGCTCACTATTTCCTTGATCTCATCTAACCGGCGGCAGGCAGGCCCGCCCCGAATGTTGCACTGCCGCCAGATAGTATCGCACCTTGTGCGGCGGCCAGATCAAATTGGCTGGCCTTTTCAGAGATCACCTGGATGAAGCCCAGTGCCGCTTTGGAGAGCGCCTTGTCCTTCCGGTAGATCAACCCCAGGCGGCGGATCATCGATTCCGGGCCCAGGCTGACGGCTCGCACGCGCCCGGATTGCAACTCTTCCTGGATGTGCGAGTTGGCCAAAAAGGACAAGCCTAAGCCGGCCATAACGAAGCGCTTGATCATTTCGGTGGAGTCGAGCTCCATGGAAACCTGCAACTCATCCTCGACGGGTTCGAGCCACTGATTGAGCCGGGCCCGGGTGGTGCCGGTTTTTGGCAGCAACAACGGAAAGCCGACGATATCGCGAGCTGTGACGCGATCGCGCTCGGCCAAGGCGTGCTTGGCTGGCGTCAACAGTTTGATTTCGTCCGAAAATATCTTCACGACCTGCAATTTCTTTTCCTGCACCGGCAACTGCGTAATGCCAAAATCGGCGAGGTTATCCTGCACGGCTTGGACGACGCGCGAGCCATAAGAGCGGTCCACCAATAGCTGGACATTCGGATACAATTTCTTGTAATCCGAAAACACTTCGGGCAGCACGTAAATACAAGTCGCTTCGTTGGCGGCAATCACCAACTCGCCGCGGGGAACGCGTTCGAGTTCGTTAATCGCAGCCTGCGCTCGTTTTCTGAGTTCTAGAATCTGTTCGGCATAATCCGCGAAAATCTTACCCGCGGTGGTGAGGGAAATGCGAGTGCCGAGCCTTTCAAAGAGGTTGCTGTTGAGTTCCTGCTCCAATTGGCGGACTTGGGCGGAGATGGCGGGCTGGGTGCGAAAACAGGTCTGCGCGGCTTTGGAGAAGCTTTTGAGGCGGACGATTTCAAGAAACGTGTGTAGCTGATCTAGATCCATGAACCCGGCCCAATTTCTGGCTAGCGACCTTTATTGACGGCTCTACCCGTGTTCGGATATCGCCATGAAGAGCCCGGCAGAATGAAATACCCGGCGAAAAACCGGACGTTCACCCGCAAGAGTTGCGGTTTATTTGTCCTGATTATAACATTGACCCCAGAGGGTCCCCGACATTTTCCATCTTCTTGATCCCATTCGCTTTGTCCGTTTCCTTGGCTTGTGTCTGATGGGGGCGGGCTTAGCGGCGGAAGCCCAGCCGGGCACCCCGTCGGGGAGGGCGAGGGCGGGGGAAAGCGTGCTAGTGGTGATGAACGACGCGAGCCCGCTTTCGCAGAGTATTACCCACTACTACGAGAAGGCGCGATCTATTCCGGTCGGCAACATTTGCCACGTGCGGACGGCGACCGTGGAGACGATTGCACGGGCGGCTTATGTGGCGCTGGAGCAGGCGGTGGCGAAGTGCCTGGCGGGCAATCGGCTAGCTGACCGAATCGTGTACATCGTGCTAACCCAGGGGGTGCCGTTGCGGATTTCGTCCACTGCCCAGGGCGGGACTCCGAACTCGGACGCGGCCAGCGTGGACTCTGAACTGACGCTGCTGTACGCGCGGCGGCAGGGCCGGACGTTTGCGGAGGCGGGCATGGTGCCGAATCCATTTTTCCGCCAGCGGGATACGCCCTTCACACCGCGGGCTTTTCCGATGTATCTGGTGACGCGGTTGGCGGGTTATGGCTTAGCCGAGGTGCGGGCGATGATTGACCGCGGTATGGCCGCGAGGAACGTGGGCAAGGCGGTGATCGATATGCGTGACGAGTCCGATGTGGATGGCAATAACTGGCTGCGGACGGCGGCGTTATTATTGCCGGCGGAGCGAGTGGTGTTGGATGAGTCGACGAAGGTGTTGGAGGGGTTGGACGGGGTGATTGCGTATGCGAGTTGGGGCTCGAATGACAAGGCACGCAAGCAAAGATTCCTGCATCTAAAGTGGCTACCGGGGGCGATTGCCACCGAGTTTGTGTCGACGAACGGGCGGACGTTTGAGCGGCCGCCGGCGGCTTGGAATTTGGGTACCTGGGGCAACGCGACGGGCTGGTGGGCGGGCAGTCCGCAGACGATGACGGCGGACTATCTAGTGGAGGGCGCTTCGGGAGCGACGGGCCATGTGGAAGAGCCATTTCTGGGGCAGTGTCCGCGGCCGGAGCAGATGCTGCCGGCGTATTTGAGTGGGCGCAATTTTGCGGAGAGCGCGTATTTGGCGATTCCGTTTTTGAGTTGGATGAACATTGTGGTGGGGGATCCGTTGATGGCGCTGGGGCCGGTGAAGTGATGGGGCGGGGGTGGCGCGCTTTTACCCCCCGATTATCATCGGGGGCTGCACAGGCGTCCGCAGGCAAGACCATTAGAATTCGAGCTTGTTGATTGAGTCGTTCATTTCGGCCTGCAGGGTGACGAGGCGCTTGCGGGTGGCGCTTTGGGCGTCGCGGAGGGTGGCGAGCTTGGCTTCGGAGGTGGCCAGATCGCCGGCGTATTTGCGGACTTGAGCTTCCTGCCCGGTGACGCGATTGAGGCTGTTGAGGTTCTGCCGGACGCGTTCCTGATCCTGCACGACTTCGTTGATTTCGGTGGTGAGCCGGGCGACTTGTTGGCTGGCTTCGCCGATCTCCCGTTTCTTCGCGATTACGGCTTCCAACTGCTTGCGGGCGGCTTCGCTGAGCGATTTGTTGCGGGTGTAGATGAGGATCTGGTCGTCGTTCAGGTTGCTGATCATCTCGCTGTTTTCGAGCAAGTGTTCTTCGCGGACGACGAACTTTTCATTGGCGTTGGGGGCGAGCTTGACTTCAAAGCGATGGTGATTGGCTGAGGTTTCGATGGGTTTGACGTCGCCGAGCAGCTTGGACTGGGGCTTGACGGGATGCTCAATGATGAGCGTTTTGGGGCGCGCGTCGACGTTGCGGATGGTGTAGGTGGTAGTTTCCTGAATGGAGAGCTTGGCGGTGAGGATGCCGCCGGTGGCCTTTACTTCGCGGACGACTTCGCTACCCGATTCGGCGTTGGTGGTGATGCGGGTGCCGAGGTCAGTCGCGTAGCTGATGAGGCGCTTGTCACCGGCTTTGAGACTCTCCATGAGGGCTTCGCCGCCGTAGGCCGCGGCGTCGAAGATAGTGATGGGTCCGCCATCGAGGGTTTTGCCGGTGGAGTTGACGATGGCGGCGGCAGACATGGGGTTACGGGAGCTTTGGCCGGAAGTGTAGATGAGGAGCTTGCGGGCGGTGACCTTCTGCTGGACGAAGGGGAGCATGACGCTTTCGTTTTTGCGTACGGTGACGGGGGTGCCGAAGCGGTATTCGAAGAGGTCGCCGAGGTCACGCGATTCGGTGTTGACGGTGACGGTGCTGGGGACGCCGCGGATGATGCCGCCGGGTGCGCCGCCGGCTTGGCCTGGAGCGGTCATCATGGCGTTGGTTTGAAACTGGGAATTCGACGCCTTCTGGCGCATCATGGCGACCATGGGGGCAGACATGACGGCGCGGCTCTCCGATACAGCGCCGTCGTAGGTGACTGGACCTTGCGCTTGCTCCCCGGCGAGGTCGGCGGTTTGGCGGGCGATGTACTTGGGCTCGTAGAGGCGGGAGATAAAGCTGACGGGGCGACCGCTGACGAGCGCTAGTCGAACTTTGGTCCAGTCTTCGCCGGTGGTGTTGTCGACGATAGCCCAGCCTTCGAGGGTGGGTTCGCCGGTGGGGGCGAAGATGAGCCGGTAGCTTGATTTCCAGATGGGGGTAGGAATCATGTAGCTGAGGGAGAGCTGACGGGCCTTGTCGGCGGTGGAGTCGAGGTAGACGCTCTTTTTGTCTTTAGACCGGGAGGCGGTGAGGGTGGAGAGAAAGCGCTTGAGCTCGGCTTCGAGAGCCGGGTCAGCCAGTTTGAGGGTTTGAACCAGAGAAAGATCGAAAGTCTTGAGGTCGCCAGAAGTGAGCATGAGGATGAGCAATTCGCGCTCGTTGCGCTGGGCATCGGAGGCGAGGCGGCGGGCGGAGACGATGGTGCCTGAATCGGCTTCGCCGGAGAGGAGTTTTAAGTTGACGATGGCACCTTTGAGTTGGTCTAAGAAGGCACTCAAACTTTGGCCGTTTTCGACGCGAAAGGGAAACTCGCCGAGCTTGGTTTGGAGGGGTTCGCTGGAATCGTAACGGAGGCCGGTGATCGCGCCGCCGCCTTTCTGGTTGACCGAAAGGGACTTCAGGACATCGTTCATTTCGGCGGCTTTGAAGTCGAGGCGGGCGGCTTCGCCGGCGCGCAGTTCGCCGGAGCGCTCGAAGTAGCCGACGCCGTTTTTGTAGAGCACCACTTGAGAGACGGGCAGGTCGGCGGCGGCCAAAGCCGTCGACAGAGCGAGAGAGAGGGCGGCGATCGCTAGGTGGTACATGTGGTTGGTGGGACGCATGGTCCTGATAGGATGTTACTTCTTTTTCAAGGTGTTGGAGGGCGGTCTAAGGTCTTCCCCTGCTTGACAGTACTAGGGGCATCAAGGAGACTGGAAGTACGGTGAGTAGGACTATGGTGAATCCAGCCACTAGTCTGACGCCGCGTGGCGAGACGGGGCGAAAAGGTCGCGCCCGGCGAGGAGGCAATCTGAGAGTAAAATTTGGCGCCTTGATCTTTACGCTGGTGTCGATTGTTCAATCGATGGCGCAGGATGGCATCGGCGGCGTGGGTAGTGGCGGGTTCGGTGGACCCTCAATTTTGGGGCGCGGGGGCTCTGGGGGAGGGCGGAAGAGTGACGGTTTGCGGATCCGGCCCTACGTTGGGGTGCAGGCCATTTACGACAGCGGACTCACCTCAATCAGACCTGGCGCGGACGGACAGGTTTTCTCCGGTGGTGCGGCTGGCATCGAAGTGTCGGGCGGGGCGTATGGTACGAAGCAATGGAAGCGTAACCAACTGCAGCTTTCCTACGCTGGCGACTATCGGCACTATCGTAACTTCGACTTTTTCAATGGGAGCGATCAAAGCCTCTCCTTGAACTACGGCACGATCTTGACGAAGCGAACCAGTTTTCAAGGCAGTGTCTCGGCGGGTACGACGAATCGGGCTTTTGGTGGCTTGGTTCCGACTGCCGATGGCGTGGGAGGGCTGGCGGATATTGGGTTGCCCACCAACTCCCTGTTCGATGTGCGCACGAACTATGCCTCCGTGAATGCCGGGGTCACCTACAACCTGAGCAATCGGACGTCGGTATCGCTTACCGGCGGCGGCTATTCGGTGCGGCGGCGCAACCGCGCATTAGTGGGGGTGGATGGAATTCAGGCGCGTGGCGACATCGCCCATCGTATCGACAAGAAGACCACGATGGGGATTGACTACACCTTCATGACGTTCCAGTTTTCCCGGGCGTTCGGTGACTCTTACGTCCATGGCCTGGGCGTGTTTGTGGCCCGGCAGATCGGCCGGCGATGGTTGTTGAGCGCCCGGGTGGGTGCGCTACGAATTGAGACGTTGGCTACGCGGCAAGTGCGAATCGACCCGGCGATCGCGGCCATTATCGGAGTGAGTACGGGACAGGAGGTTTTCTACAACAAGCCGATCCTTGGTTCGGGAACGGTGTCGCTGACCCGGAACTCGCGGAGCGGATCGCTGGGGTTCCAGTTCAACCGGGGAGTGAATCCAGGCAACGGTTTGATTCTGACGTCGCAGATAGACAATGGAACCGCATCCTATACGCGCCGTTTGAGCCGCAAGGTGAATCTCAATGGCATATACAGCTATAGCCGCTTACGAAGTATTGGCGTGATTGCCGGGAACTTCAAGAATCATAATGCCGGGGTGGGGGTCGGGTGGCAGGTGGGCCGTTACACACAAATCACGGCCAGGTATGACCGTCGTAACTCGGTAACCGATGCCCTGACCCGGTTCAATTTGAACGGCAACCGGGTGTCTTTTGGCGTGACATTTACGCCGGCGGATATTCCCGTATCGTTGTGGTAGCGGGCGCCTGCTTGCGGGTGGTGCTGGTGGAAGATGACGCGCCGCTAGCGGGCTTGCTGGTGCGCTATCTGAAACGGCTGGATCTGGTGGCGACTTGTTTCCGGCGACCGGGCGATGCGCTCGAATCGCTACGGCTGGAACGGGCGGACCTGCTGATTACGGATCTGACACTGGGCGAAGAAGACGGCGCGGAATTGGCTCGCGAGGCGCTCGGGTTGGATCCTGCAATCCGCGTCCTTTTGATGAGCGGCTACCCCTATGAGCCCCAGGACTTCCCAGCGGAAGCAAAAGTGTTGTTTCTGCAGAAGCCTTTCCTGCCGGATATGTTGCAGGAAAAAATAAGGCAACTGCTGGCGGCTCAGGACTGCGTTAACAAGAGCGCCGATTCGAGCCTGGCGGCGAAGTTGTCGCCGGACTCTGACCAAAGCTGACGGCGTTCGGCGTTTATTGACCCATCGAGGTCCTGCACGAATTTCAGCAGGCTGCGAATGTTCGATTGCACCATGGGGAGGCTATTGCCGGTGGATGCGGGATACGGGAGGAAGTGTCCTTCGAGACCAAAGTCAATCTCGAGGTGATCGCGGTTGAGGGCATCGAAGGCGGGGCCGAAGCAGAAGAGCGAGACGCGTACGGGCGCCAGCGCCCATTCTTTGTTGATCCACTGCCAGAGGTCCCATTGGGCTTCGAGTTCGTAGCCATAGTTGGCGGCTTGGTGGTGTTTGGCTTCGTCGAGCATGAGGTCGAAGTCGTTCGGCCCGTCGTAGAGATGTTCAAACACGGGTGGCTCGACGAGTTCGTCCTCGAAGATGCGCAGTTGAAGGGACGGCGAGAGGCGCGAAAAGGGAAACTTGCGCAGGGCGGTGGCGTAATGGCGGAGCATGTTGTGCTCGGTGTAGCCACGCAGCCAGTAGGAGAGATACAGGCGGTCCATCAAGCGCGTGCCGCTTGACGGAGGGCGTCTACCGCGCGGTCGATCTCAGAGGCGGTGTTGTAGACGTGGGGGGAGAAGCGGAGGCCGCGCGAGTCGCCGGAGGGGGTGAGGGCAATGGCCACTTTGTGGTCGTTCCAGAGGCGGTCGTAAACTGGCTTGAGGTCGAGTAGGGGGAAGTCGACTTTGACGACGCCGGCGGAGAGAGCGGGCTCCAAATTGGTGCGGACCGAAGCGCCTTTGATCGTGGCAAATTGTTGCTTCAGGCGACCGGTTAGGGTGGCCAGGCGGTTTTCGATTTTGGGCATGTCCATGAGTGCGAGGAAGTCGATGGCGGCTTCAAAGGAGACGAGACGGGCGTCATCGCGCTGGCCGAAGACTTCAAACTTGCGCGCGCCGACCAAGTTGTCGCTCCAGCCGGCGGTGACGATGGAGGGCCAGAGTTCCTGGTGGCGGGAGGCCTTTACGTAGAGCAGGCCCGCTTCTAGTGGACCCATGGACCATTTGTGGGCACTGGCGGAGAAGGAGTCGCAGCCAATGTCGCGCAGGTTGACGTCGATGGCGCCGAAGCTCTGGGCGCCATCGAGGTGTAGCCAAATGCCGCGCTGCTGGGCGAGGGCGGCGATCTCACGGGCAGGGAAGCGGATACCGGTGGTGCTGGTGACGTGGGTGATGGCGATGACGCGGGTGCGGGTGGTGATGGCGGAACGGATGGCTTCGACCAGGGCGGCGGAGGACACGGCCGGCACGGGGACGGCGACGGGCACAATGGTGAGGTGATCGCGTTTGGCGCGCACCTTCCACGAGTCGTTGTTCGAGGGATGGTTGTGGGTGGTGATGATAACTTCGTCACCGGCCTTCAAGTCGAGGCCACGGACGACAAGATTGGAGCCTTCGCTGGTGTTGCGGGTGAAGGCAATTTCGTCCGCGGTGACGCGCAGGAGTTTGGCGATTTTGCCGCGGAGGCGATCTTCGAGAGGCACGTACTTCTCGCGATTCTGGAAGGAGGGGTTGGCGTGGAAGTCGCGCAGGAAGTGCTGGTAACGGTCGAGCACCATGCGGGATGCCGGGCAGACATTGGCGGCATTCAAGTAAAGTAGCGAGTCATCGAGCGGAAACTCACGCTTGATCAATTGCCAGTAGGCTTCGGTGGAATCGGCGGCCTGTAACAGATGGGTAAAGGCGAACCAGGAAGGGGGAAGGAGAGTGAAAAGGCCCCGGCGGGTGGTTGGCATCTTTCGATTTTAGCCAACTAGCCAGCCAATTGACGATAGCGGCCGCTAAAATAAAGCAACGGATCGCCATCACGGGTGTGGACGGCGAGGACAAGGCCAATAAAGATGAGATGGTCGCCGCCATCGAGGACGGCTTGGCGGCGGCACTCGATGACGGCTAAGGAGGCAGGAAAGATGGGTGCGCCGGAGAGTCCGGAGTGGTAGGGAATGCCAACGAAACGGTCGTCCTGGCGGGAGGCGAAGTGCTGGGAGAGGTGGCTTTGCGAATCATCTAAGATATTTATAATAAATGAGTTAGATGATTCAAAGGCAAGCAGGGCTTGGGAGCTGCGATCGAGGCAGAAGAGTACCAGGGGCGGATGGAGCGAGACCGAGGAGAACGAATTTATGGTGAGGCCGCAAGGGTTGGCGTTCGAGTCAAGGGTGGTGACAATGGCGACGCCGGTCGCGAATCGGCCACAGGCGCGGCGGAACGATTCGGCGGTGAGGGCTTCGGGTGAGCTTTCGATGGGTTTCGAGCTTGACAAGGGGCTAACCCTAATCCTATCATGAGGTTTGCAGGGCAATGTGCGAATTCTCACGTCATTCCTACTGCAACCAGATCGGAACTGCTTCATGATCAAGCTCGATATTATTAACGAGGTCGTCGGCAAGACCGGCATTACCAAGACAAAGGCCGAGATGGCGGTGGAAACGGTCTTCGAAACCATGAAGCGCGCCCTTGCTCAAGGCGAGCGCATTGAACTCCGTGGCTTTGGAATCTTCAACGTACGCCCGCGCAAGACGGGCATTGGCCGCA
Organism: Bryobacteraceae bacterium; assembly: GCA_043787785.1. Taxonomy (GTDB): domain Bacteria; phylum Acidobacteriota; class Terriglobia; order Bryobacterales; family Bryobacteraceae; genus JALHNI01. The sequence continues at coordinate 3,877 of JAYVUQ010000528.1, read as the reverse complement.
ATCCGCGCACCGGCGCGGAGGTGGCGATCCCTCCCGGGAAGGCTGTGCGCTTCAAGCCGGGGAAAGAGCTGCAGTCGTTGCAGTAAGCGTTGGGCTTGAGCCCGCCTTTCGATGAGATGGATCCCCTTCGACGCGCGCCTATGGCTGCACGGTTTGCTGCTGATCGGCACGCTGATTACCACCAGTGCGGCTGGGGCGCGCATTGCGCATAACTTCAATCACAACCTGCCCGCTTTCCGCATGGAAGAGGACCTGTTGGCGATCCTGGAGCCGATCAACGAACCACGCTTGTTGCTCGACGGGCTTCCCTTCGCCATCGTATTGCTGCTGATCCTGGGTGCCCACGAGTTTGGCCATTATTACTACTGCGTGCGTTACGGGCTAAATGCGAGTTTGCCGTATTTCTTGCCCGCGCCGAGCCTGATTGGGACTTTTGGGGCCTTCATCCGCATTCGCTCGCTGATCTATAGCCGGGCGGATCTCTTCGATGTTGGGGTGGCCGGGCCCATGGCGGGGTTCGCCGTCTTGGTGCCTTGTTTGGTGTTGGGCCTGCTGCAATCGCGGGTGATTCCGGGGATTGCCGAGCGGGGGGATATGATCTTTGGCCAACCCTTACTGCTGGCTGGCCTGGAGGCCGTTATTTTCCCATTTACCCCCTGGTCGGACATTGCCTTGCACCCGATCGCCCGGGCGGCTTGGGTGGGGCTGTTTGCCACGGCGCTGAACCTTTTGCCGATCGGGCAATTGGATGGTGGCCATGTGCTGTATGCGTGGTTTGGCGAGCGTTACCAACGCCGCAGTTGGATGTTTCTGGCGCTGCTGCTGCCGCTGGGCTTTTTCTGGTGGCCGTGGTGGGTGTGGGCGGCGATTCTGTATTGGCTGGGCCGCAAGCACCCTTATATCCATGACGAAGTGGGGCTGGATCCGGTACGCAAGCGATGGGCGATTGCGGCGGTGATTCTGTTCGTACTTTGCTTCATGCCTGCGCCGTTTCGGTATGCGGATTAGCCCGAGGGGCGGGTCTTCCAGCGGCGGTGGATCCAGAGCCATTGGTCAGGGTATTCGCGAACCGCGCGTTCGACGGCTTGTTGGATCCGCTGTGTGTCCTCGTGCTCGTCGCCGGTGATCTCGAGCGGGGCGTAGAACTTGAGCACGAAGCGGCCTTCGCGCCAGACGGCGAAGCCTGGCAGCACGGCGGCGCCGGAACGGGCGGCGACCTTGGCGAAGACGGGGGAGGTGCAGGCTGGGTACCCGAAGAAGTCGACGAAGATGCCTTCGTTGGCCATGGCGTTTTGGTCCACCAGGATGCCGACGGCTTGGTTGGCTTTGAGGGCGCGCAGTAAGCCTCTGGCGAAATCCTTCTTTTCGATAACGCGGTTGCCGGAGATGGCTCTTCTTTTGGCGACGAAGGCATCGAGGAGCGGGTTGTCGAGGGGGCGCACGACGAAGGACATGGGCTCGGTGAGCCAGGCGTGGGCGTAGGCGGAGAGCTCCCAGTTGCCGAGATGGCCGGTGGCGAACAGGACGCCTTTGCCCCTTCGCTTGGCCTCTTCGTAGTGCTCGAAGCCTTCGTAGTCGATCCAATCGCGGACGTTGCTTTGGTTGATCTGGGGCAGGTGCGCAAAGCTGTATAAGAGTCGGCCTAAAGAGACGAAGTTGCCGTCAATGATGGCGTCGGGCTGGGGGTAGCCGGCGCGAAGGAGGTTCTCCCGGCCGGCGTGTCGAAGTCTTGGCGCAGCGAGGTCCAGCAGTTTGGCGATGCGGAGTGCGAGGCTGAACGAAGTCTTCTGGGGCAGGGAAGCGATCAGGCCGATGGTGGCTTGGACGGCCAGACGCTCGGCCCAATTGCGCACTAGCGATCGTTGTTTCACGCGCGGTGGGACGGGTCCCCTGGCCCGCCTCCCCGGGCTACTTGGCCATTCATGCTTTGGCGACTTCGCTCCATTTGACGATGCGCTTTTCGTAAATCGAGGTGCGGCCCATGATGGCGACCAGCGTGGATTGGCGGGCGCTGCCAATATGGTTGAGCGGCTTCATCTTGCCCCGGGCGTTGTTGAGAAAGGCCTCAAGAGACAGAAAGGTGCTATCGCCGGGAACGAAGTCGAGCTTCTTCGCGGGGGACTTATCCAGGTAGTGGACCATGCCCGTGGCCAAATCCACCGCGCCGCGTTCGGCGTAGACGCGCTCCTTGATGCCGGAAAAGCCGGGTGGATCGAAGTAGAGCTGGCTGAAGTTGAGGCGCTTGCCGTCGGCCCATTCGTACAGCACGCTGTAATTGTCGAGGATAGTGCGGCCTGGAGGATCGTCGCGCAGGAGGTTGATGCCGCCGGTGCCATACGCCGTGGCGGGCGGGCCTCCCGCGGCCCACACCATAATATCGATGATGTGGCAGGCTTGCTCCACAATGATGTCGCCCGAGCGTTTTTTGTCGAAGTACCAGTTCGTGGTGTGCGGCAGGTCGCCGGTGTGCCGATGGGCATGCAGGTAGATCACCTTGCCCAGTGCGCCGCTTTGGAGGTGCTCCATCGATGCGGCGTGGGCTGGATCGTGCCTCATCTGAAAGCCCAGTTGCAGGATCCCCTTGGCGGATTTGGCCGCCAATTCTACTTGTGAGCATTCGGTGGGATTGAGCGCGACCGGCTTTTCGAGATAGACATGCTTACCCACTTCGAGCGTGGCCACGGCGATCATCTTGTGGGTGTCGACAGGCGTGGCGATGACGACGGCGTCGATCTCCTGGTGCTCGTCGAGCATCTTGCGGAAGTCGCTGTAAAGGGCGGGCGCGGGTTGCCCGGCGTCGGTGACCCGCTGGGCGGCGGCGGAGCGGTGAGCTTCGTCAAGGTCGGCGATGGCGATGACACGCGCGCCTTTGGCCTTCAGCATGGCGGCCAGCAGGGCGCTGCCGCGGCTGCCGACGCCGATGAAGGCGATACGCATCTCGTCACTCGGGCCCTGGGCCAGGAGGACGGCGGGGGCGGCGACCAAAGTGCGTCGGGTCATTTGCTTTTATTCTCGAACAGATAGAGGCCGCTTTTGCCGGGAGTGACAAAGTCGAGGTCGCCGTCGCCATCGAGGTCAGCGACGGGGATCTGCATGCCGCTGCCGGTGCGGGTGCTGAAATCGACAATATGGCGCGCCCAATCGACCGGCTTGCCGGGGGTGACGATGCTCTCGTACCAGTAGATGCCCAGGGGCTCGCGCTCGCCCGGGTCCTTGCCGTTGTGGGCCATGTAGCGCTTGCCGGTAAGGATGTCCAGCTTGCCGTCTTTGTTCAAGTCGACGAGCGTGACCGCATGGGGCTGGCTCCAGCTTTCGTCGATGGTGAATTTCTTCCACTTGCCGTCGCCCAGGTTTTCGAGATAGAGGAGGCCATAATCGTGCGCGTTGCCCGTGATGACGTCGGGCTTTTTGTCGCCGTTGACGTCGAGCACGTGGATGAAGCTTAGGGCCTTGAAGCCCAAGGGGGCGAAGTCATCATGCGGCGTCCAGGTACCGGTGCGCGGGTCTGGCGGGGCCTCAAACCAGCCGGTGGGCGTGAGGATGTCGTTGCGGCCATCGCCATTCACGTCGCCGACGCCGATGCCGTGGCCGAAGCTCTTGGTGGCGACTTCGTGCTTCACCCATTTGCCGCTTTCAAAGGCGTACCAACTCATGGGCGCGGCGGTGCCCCCGAACTGGGGCAGGATCTCGAGTGCCTTGCCGTCATTGTTCAAGTCGACCAGGAAGCAGAATTCGACATTGAAGCCTTCTTGAATAAACTGCGGCTTCCACATGCGCTTCTCGACTTTGCCGGGGTTCTTCCAAAAGGTGAGCGACTTACCGAACCAGGCGCAGGAAACGATGTCGGTATGGCCGTCGCCGTCGAAGTCGGCGGCGA
>JAYVUQ010000527.1:0-1712 GCA_043787785.1 Bryobacteraceae bacterium | reverse complement strand
GTGGCCTCGGTCTCGGGCAAATACGGGCAACTTAGATACTTTTGTAGACGGCGAAGCATCCTGAGCCTACCAAGGCCCACAGGCTTCAATACGGCGGCCACAAGCCATTGAAACGTAAAGCCGTGAAAATGAGCATTTGCCGGGAATCGGGGGAATGTGCTTTGGGAGCAGAGGGTCGTGAGTTCGAATCCCACCGCCCCGACCATTCACCCTCTCCACCCCTTCCGCCGCTCCAACGAGGCGAAGCCCGTCCAGCACGGCAATCACTCTAGGCACTTCGGCTTGTGAACATTTTGGCTATCGCGAATCCAGCCCCGGGCCCACTGCGTAGCTCCGGTTGAGACCCAACGAAAGGACATTCACTCTCATGAACAAACGCAACTTTATCACCGTGCTCGGCGCCACATTACTGGCGACCGCGGCCTTCGCCAAAAACCCCATGGTCGGCGGCAAAGAGATGTTCCCTACCAAGAACATCGTCGAAAATGCAGTCAACTCGGTTGACCACACCACCTTAGTCGCCGCCCTCAAAGCCGCAGGATTGGTCGAAACCCTGATGGGCCCCGGACCCTTCACGGTCTTCGCCCCCACCAACGACGCCTTCGCCAAGCTACCCGCCGGCACCGTGGATACGCTGCTGAAGCCCGAGAACAAAGCCACCCTCACCAAGGTGCTCACCTATCACGTCGTCGCCGGCAAGATGTCGAGCACTGACTTGAAGAAGGCCATCAAGATGGGTGGCGGTCAAGCCATGCTGAAGACCGTAGCTGGCGGCATGCTAACCGCTACCATGCAAGGCTCGACGATCGTACTAAAGGACGAGAAGGGCGGAATGTCGAAGGTAACCCAAGCCAACGTCTTCCAAAGCAACGGAGTCATCCATGTGGTAGATTCCGTGGTCTTGCCGAACTAACTCCCAATCTCAGAGTTTCGCAGGATTGGTCAGAGCCCCCTGTTGGGAGCCCTGGCCAGTTTGCGTTTGCACCCCCAGTTTCGCCACAGTTATGAATTTAATGAGTCCCAATAGCCGGTATACTACAATCCAGAATGAAACTGCCTCTGGCTCTTGGTCTGCTCACCGCGCTCTCCTCCTTCGGACAAAGCGAAAAGGACTGGCTTAAGCTCTTCAACGGCAAGAACCTCGATGGCTGGGTGATCAAGATCGCCGGCTACGGCCTTGGCGACAACTTCGGCCGCACCTTTCGCGCCGAAGACGGCGTCATTAAGGTCTCCTACGACCAATACCCCGACTTCGGCGTACGCTTCTCTCACCTCTTCTACAAGCAGAAGTTTTCGCACTACCGTCTATCCCTCGAGTATCGTTTCACCGGCGAACAAATCAAGGGCGGCCCCAGTTACGCGCGCCTCAATAGCGGCGTGATGATTCACTCCCAGGCCCCGGAAACGATTCTGAAAGATCAGGATTGGCCCATCTCCGTCGAAGCCCAATTCCTGAGCAACGACGGTAATCTGAAGCGCCCCACCATGAACGTCTGCACCCCCGGCACCGATATCTTCATGAACGGACAAATGGTAAAGGCGCACTGCACCAATTCGACCTCGAAGATCTACCACGCCGAAGATGGTTGGATCCAAGTGGAGGTGGAGGTGTTGGGCTCAGAGCGCGTCCGCCATATCATCAACGGCGAAACGGTTCTCCAATACGAGAAGCCGCAGATCGGTGGCGGTGTGGCCCATGGCTTCGACCCCGC
>JAYVUQ010000526.1:0-7778 GCA_043787785.1 Bryobacteraceae bacterium | reverse complement strand
GTGGCTTAGTACTTCTTCAAGAAGATATTGCGGAACTCCACCTTCATCGGCGGGCCGACGTGCATCTGCAAACCGATCAGACCTTCCATGGCGCGTTTTTCGGTATCGTCGTCAATCATCACGGCAGTAACATGCCCATTTAAGACATGGGTGAGGCAGTTGCCGCGGGCGATGACGTGGAATTGGTTCCAGCCATTGATCTTGATGTAGCCTTTGAGCTCATCGCCGTCTTGTAACTGGCCGATGACGCGAGCGTTCTTGCCGGTCTCAATTTGAGTCATCTGGCCGCGCAAAGCGACAATGCCGCGACCGCGTTCTTCGTAGAGCATGCCGGTGTAGGTATTGGCGAAGTCCATGTCGGCTTGGTAGCCCTTCAGTACCCACTTGCCCACGTCAGGCAGTTCGACGCTGCGGTACTGGACGCCGCTATTGGTGGAATTCATGCGAAATTCGAGCTTCAGCGCAAAGTCCTTCGGCTTGTCACCGCGATAGATGATGAAGGTATTCAGCTTAAGAGCATTGTCCCTCGTGGTTTCGCCCACAATGGCGTTGTCTTCCACGCGCCAAATCTTAGGGTCGCCGTCCCAGTTTTTGAGGGTGCCGTCGAAGATGGATTCATAACCGGCATGATCCTCGATCGCCAGCGCTTCGGGGATCTTCATGCCGCGGGGCGCAGGACGGGCGGGGGCTGGCGCTTGTGCTGCGGCGAAAGCAACGCTGAGGGTGAAACCAATAACGAGTGGGCGGTACGAAAGCATAGCCACATCTTATATCACAGCCACTTCATGCGTAAGACATTGAGATTTAGATGCTTAGAGGGCCTAATAGTGGGCAAATGCCCGAGCCACCTGGGCGTCGAGCGCACCACCTTCCTCATCACGCCCGACGGGAAGATTTGTAAAATATGGCACAAAGTGAAACCCGCCGGCCACGCCGCTGAAGTCCTGGCTGCCCTCTCCGCTTGAACCAAACTGTGCTAGCTTGGTAGTTCCGCCTGAAGTAACTTTTCTCAACTCGCAGGCCGTATAACCCCATGGACAAGACCCTTCGGAAAGAACTAAAGACTGACGAGTTCGCGGTGGCGACAGAGCATGCGATTGACTACGCTGCCCACCATCGCGCGCAGATGATTCGCTACGGGGGTTTGGCCCTCGCGGTGCTTCTCATCGCCGGGGCCGCCTACTGGTTCATCACCAGCCGGGCCCAAGAGCGCGGTGCCGCCCTGCGGGAGGTCTACGCTGCGCGTGAAGCCACCATCGGCGCTGAGCCCCAGAACGGTGCGCTCAAGGCCTTCGCCACCCAGCCGCTGAAAGACGCCGCAGTCGACAAAGCGATCAACGATCTGCTGGCCAAGTACCCGGGTACCGAAGAAGCGGCCATCGGTACGTTCCAGAAGGCTACGATGTTGGCGGATAAAGGGAAGCTCGCCGATTCGCGCAAGCTCTACGAGCAACTCGCCGCAAGCGGTGGCGATTTTGGCTCGCTGGCTCGTTTTTCCCTCGCCCAAGCGATGATCTCGGACGGCAAAGTTGCCGATGCGGAAAAGATCTTGCGCGAGCTGATCGCTTCGCCCACGACCATGGTCTCGAAGGAACAAGCGACTATAGCCCTCGCGCGAGGCATTATGCCGACCCGGCCCGATGAGGCCCGGAAACTCGTTGAGCCTCTCCGGGCTCATCCACGCAATCAGGTTAGCCGCAATGCGGTCAGCCTGCTGGGCGAGATCCCGGCGAAGAAGTAGCATAAGGTGCCGGGCATCGCCGAATCAGAACGATTCGCGCGCTTGCGCCTACCAGTGTCTGCTAGCCTGGGCCGCCGCTACCCGGAATTGGCCCACCCCTACCGCAACGACTTTCAGCGTGACCGCGACCGGATCGTCCACTCCCGCGCCTTCCGCCGCCTCGAAAATAAAACCCAGGTCTTCCCGCCATCCGTCTCTGACCATTTCCGCAATCGGCTGACCCATACCCTCGAGGTCTCCCAGATCGCCCGTACCATCGCCGCCAGCTTGGGTTTGGACGAGGACTTCACGGAAGCCCTTGCCTTGGCCCACGACATTGGCCATCCCCCGTTCGGCCACTCCGGCGAAGACGAACTGGCTCGCCGCATGACATCCTTCGGCGACCATTTCGATCACAACGTCCACGCCCTCCGCATCGTCGAGCGTCTCGAGTCGCACTATGCTGCTTTCCCGGGGCTGAACCTGACTTTCGAAGTCCGCGAAGGCATGGCCAAGCACTCCCGGGACTTGGTGCGCGGCGAGTTTCCGGAGCTGGATGAATACCGTCCCGGTGAGCGCCCGCCCCTCGAAGCCCAGTTGATCGACATGGCCGACGAGATTGCCTACAACACTGCCGACCTTGACGACGCCTCTGACGCCGCGATCATCATTAAGCATGACCTCTGGGAAGCCTGCCCCGCAGCTTACGCGCTTTACGAACCCATCGACTCCATGTATCCCGGCGCCCCCGGACGTGTGCGCTGGCTCGAGTTTATCCGCCAGTTAGTAAATACCCTGGTTACCGGTCTCATCACCGGCACGCAAGCGAACTTACTGGCCACGCAGTTACTCAGTGTCGAGGACGTCCGCCAACATCCCGTACGTCTGGTGGGATTTACCGCCGCCTCCGCCGGGTTGAATCAGTCGCTGAAACACTTTCTCCATGCCCGCGTTTACTCGTCGCCTTTGCTCGAGGCCGAGCGAACGGAATCGTCCCAGCAGATTGGCTGGATGTTCGACTACTTGGTGCGGCACCCAGAAGCGCTGCCCGAAAATTTCCGCCGCGAGCACTCCGCCGAACCTGCCCACCGCTTGGTTTGCGATTACCTCGCCGGCATGACTGACGGCTTCTTTCACCGCGCCTACCGGGAGTTACACTCATGAAACCGATTCTTCTCCTCTGCCTGGCCCTGCCGCTCTTCGCCCAAGCTCCCAAGCTGCGCGTCGGGATCCTGGGGCTCACCCACGGACACGCCGCCGGGTTTTTGCGCAACTCGCTGACGCGTACCGATCTCGACATTGTCGGCATCTCCGAACCCGATGCTGAAGTTGCTGAGCGTTACGCGCAGAAGCACCAATTCGACCGCGCGCGCCTCTACCGCTCGCATGCCGAAATGCTCGACCGCGCCAAGCCCGAAGTGGTGATGGTTTTCACCTCCACCGTCGAGCACTTGGAGGCCGTCCAGCTTTGCGCCAAACGCAAGTTACACGTGATGATGGAAAAGCCCCTCGCCGTTAGTGTCGAACACGGCCGCGCCATGGAGGCCGCCGCCAAAGCGGCCGGCATTCACGTCATGGTGAACTACGAAACCACCTGGTACCCGGTCAATACGCCTATCTGGAACTTAGTCCATAACGAGGGCAAGCTGGGCGGCATCCGGCGCATCGTTACCCACTACGGCCACCAGGGGCCGAAGGAAATTGGTACCCCGCCCGAGTTCTTTAACTGGCTCTCAGACCCCGCCAAGAACGGCGCCGGCGCCCTGTATGACTTTGGCTGCTACGGCGCGAACTTCGCCACCTGGCTCTTCGACAACGCCCGCCCCCTGACGGTCTCCGCCGTTACCAGGACTAACAAGCCAGCTATTTACTCCCGGGTGGATGACGAAGCCACGGTAATTCTGCAATACCCTACGGCTCAGGTGATTATCCAGCCTTCCTGGAATTGGCCATTTAGCCGCAAAGATATGGAAATTTACGGCGACACGGGTCAATTGATTACGACCAATCCTCGTGATTATCGGTTGCGATTGAAAGATGATAAACAAGACGCCGCCTTCACCGCGCCCCCATTGCATGCCATCGATAGCGATGTGATTCAGTATCTGACGAGCGTGGTGCGCGAAGGCCGCAAGCCGGATGGACTTACGGGTCTGGCGAATAACCTGATCGTGACGGAGATACTAGCGGCGGCACGGGAGTCGGCCAAGACCGGCCACGTGGTACACCTTAAGTAATTACTATTGCCCCGCCTCAATCCAAGCCGTGTTAAATCGCACGTGCCGGATGGACTTTAGTTGCTTGCCGTCCTTCGGCTCAAACTCGCTGTAAGTGAGCTGTAAGTTGCCATCGGCGGCCTGAATCAGCGACGGGTAGTGGTAGTTGCCAGCGCCCCTCTGCATATTGCGCTTCCATTTCCAGGTAACGCCTTCGTCGTCGGACATGGAGATGGCCAGCGACGTTCGCCCGCGTTCGAGGTCGTTGTAGGCCATCACCCAGCGGCCATCACGCAAGGCGATCGCTTCCACGCTGGTGCCGGGGTTGAAGATATCGGTATCTTCGGCCGGGCTCCAGGTTTCGCCGTCGTCCTGCGAAACGCTCCTCATGATGCGCTTCGGGGCCGGGCCGTTGTCCCGCATATAGGCAACTAGCTCGCCGTTCTTTTTGCGGACGACGCTGGGCTGAATATTGCCGAAGCCCACGATCGGCTCGCTGGCGTGCCAGGTCTTGCCGCTGTCATCGCTGATGGCCATGAGGCCGAACGAGAAGCCATCGGAGTAAAGCGGTACGAGGATCCGGCCATTGGGTAACTCAATCGGATGGGTGCGGGTGAACCAGCCCAGGCGCGAGAACTGCTTGTCCCCGGCCAGGGCGATCATCCGCGCCGCCCAATCCCGAAAGGGACCGGGGCGCTTGAGTTCTTTCTCAAAGACCTCTTTCGTCCGTTCTTCCATGCGCTTTGGAATTAAGAGGATGTTATCCTGCCAGTCCCACTTGGGTGGCCCTTCGGCTTGCAGGTAGTCTGTCGAGATGCGGTACTTCATCAAAGCCGATTCCCAGGTATTGGCCAGAATGGTGGGCCAGAGTAACCACAGGCGCTTTTTCGAGTCGAGCCATACGACGCAGTTGGTATCGGGGAAGCCCGGAGTATCGGCCAGTTCAAAGCGGGCTGACCAGGTTTTCGTAGCTTTGCGCCAGCGAGACCCTTCAATTTTGACGTCGTCCGATTGCCGTTCGCCCGACCCGTGGAACCAGGAGACGAATAAGTCGCCGTTGGGTAATTCGGTCACCGACGAAGAGTGATTGTGCCAGGTTTCGGGCGGGAAGATCAGTTCGGTTTCGTAAACAGGCTGTGCCGCCAAGCTCAGCGAGCACAATAGCAGTAACTTTAGGGTTTCCAAATCGTAGCTCCAATGAATCGTTCGCCGTCGAGGGCGGTGTTGTAGTAGTAAGTGGTGACCAAATTGCCATCCGTCCGCCGGACCGTCCGCGTATAACCCAGATCCCAGGCCCCGCCGTCCTCGCGCAGCATGACATCCTTTGACCACGTCTTACCCTCGTCGTTCGAGACGCGGGCCCGGATGCTGTAGGGCGGATTGCGAAAACCATAAGTAAGCACCAATCGGCCATCGGGCAGCTTCAGCAAGGCCGGCGGATTTCCGCCTCCGGTGTCGCCGACGGGTTTACCCACCATGGCCCAGGTAGCTCCGTTGTCGTCACTGCGCCAAGCCGCAATGAACTGCCGATGCCGGATGGTGCTGAGGATCGACTGACTCGATAGCCGGACGCTAGACGGCATGATGGCAAAGTCTTCGGCGGGCGGCTCAGGGCCCACCCAGGAGACTTTCTGAAAGGTCTTGCCCCCGTCCGTGGTGCGCGCGCAAAGTACGCGGCCTTCTTTGAGATTGCTTTTGGCCGCGGTTAAGAAGAGGGTCATTGAGTGCTTGCCATCCACCAGATAGTCGGTGCGGGCCGCGATGCCGGGCGTGCCAAAGTTCGGGACGATGAAAGGACCCTGCCATTGGTGGCCTTTATCGTAGGTGACATAGAAACGCGACGGACCGGTGTGGATGCTGGCCATCCGCGCGGTGAGCGCGAAGCCGGGCCTGGTAAAGTCGAAGCCGCCTGGGCTCTCCACAGCCTCTTTACCGCCGGCTTCCGTCGGCACGCCGGCCTGCTTGGTATTGGGTGGCGCCTTCAGCGACGCCGGCCGCTCGATCTTCCAGCTCTCGCCGCCATCTAGCGACCGGGCTAGGACGTGTTCGGCCGGACGGCCATAGTCGATCGCATGTTCGCGTCCGGTGGCGCTATTCATCATGAACCAGCCGGCCTCAAAGCCGACCACGAGTTCATTGCCCCAAGCCCACATGCCGTGGTTAGCCGGCCAGCCACCGAAGCGGCCTTTCTCTTGAAAAACAGCGCGGTGCCGCGGATCATGGGGGGCAGCCGCCCAAACGGCAGCGGGTAGTTGCAATACAGTGCGTCGCAGAATGCGCATTGATTGCTATTGTATGAGATTCCCCGCACTGGACAGATTGTCCGGGACAATTTGTCAGCCCGGCTGGTCAAGGTGTCCCCACCCTGTACCTATTTTGAACTACTTTGAGAATGGCCATCCAGGTGCCTACAGAGAGATGAAACTTTTCCTCCAACCCCATTGACCTTGGGAACCAGGCCAGCGCACCGAACCCTCCGCGCTGGCCTTTTTTTATTGGAGCAGACCCGCTTGGCGTACGGCAAAGCCCGCCAGCATCATGGTGATTAAGCCGACCAGGTAGAAGCGGAAGGCGATCCACACCTGGGGCCACAGGAGGGCGGGCAGATTCTCGAGGCGTTCGAGGAAGCCGGAAGGGGCAAGGGCCAGAGGCGCTTCCGGGGTGATTCCCAGGGTTCGGGCGGCGAAGCCAGCGTGGGTAGCATGGAAGAGGAGGGGGAGCATCAGTAACCCCAACCCGTCGGCCACTCCCAGGTTGCCCGCAGCCAAAGAGGCCGACTTCTCAGCAATCAGCATCACCATCGCGGAGCCGGCCGCCAAACGCGAGAAGCTGCGGACGCCGAGGCCCGCCAGGAAGTAGAAGAAAATGTCGACGAATGCGCCCAACGCCGTACCGCCCAGCAACCAGAGGAACGTGGTGAAGAGACAGATCAGCAGACAGGCGAAGTAGCCATTTCGCGCCGCCTGGTGAAGGCCCGCGGGCCCGGAGAGGGGTGGCCAAAGCGGAGAGATTTGGACAATTTCCACAATGGATTATCGGCGGAGAAGGGGGACAGGAATAGGGTGGCCGACCGTTCCATGCAGACTTGATAGCATAGCGCGTAGTATGCGTTCTCTAACTACTCTTCTGCTCACCCTTCCCCTAATGGCGGCTGACTTCGACGTGAAGGACCAGGCCGCCTTTCAGAAGCTTTTCAAGAAAGGCGCCGCTGTGAAGCGCCTGACGACGGACCTGCAGTTTATTGAAGGGCCGGTGTGGATGCCGCAAGGCTTTCTGGTGTTCAGCGATATTCCGGCGAATGAATTGAAGCGCTGGGACGGGAGAGCCTTGGGGACGTTTCGCAAACCCAGCAATCACACCAATGGCAACACGCTGGACCGCGAAGGGCGGCTGATTAGTGCGGAGCACGATGGGCGGGTGACGCGCACGGAGGCCAATGGCAAGGTGACGAATCTGGTGGAGTCCTTCGAGGGCAAGCGGCTCAACTCGCCGAATGACGCGGTGGTGAAGCGCGATGGCTCAATCTGGTTTACCGACCCGGACTACGGCTTGGCCGGACGAGCGAAGGAGCAGATCGGGAACTACGTTTATCGCTTCGATCCGGCTACCCGCAACATTACGGCCGTGGTGAAGGATTTCGACAAGCCGAACGGCCTGTGCTTCTCGCCGGACGAGAGTAAGTTGTATGTAGCGGATTCTGGCAAGCCACACCACATTCGCGTTTTTGATGTGCAGCCGAATGGGACGCTGGCGAATGGACGCATCTTCGTGGTGATTGATAAAGGCGGGCCCGATGGGATCCGCGCCGATGAGGCGGGGCGCATCTGGTCCAGCTCTGGAGA
>JAYVUQ010000525.1:0-1607 GCA_043787785.1 Bryobacteraceae bacterium | reverse complement strand
CTCGCCCGACACGGCGGTATGGACCCCTGGCTGGCTTGGCTCATGCTGATCCTCTTCAGCCTCGCCAAAGGGCTTCAGGCTGCCGTTTTCGCCACGCTCGCGCGACACCTCCTGAAACACGCCCTTTGGGCGCCCCCCGCCATCGCCGCCCTCTGGACCGGCCTTGAACGCACGCACGGCGACTTTGGCTTCGCCTGGCTTACCCTCGGAAATGCTGGCATCGACGTGCCGTTTCTCACACGACTCGTCCCCTTCACCGGCGTCTACGGCCTCTCCTTCCTCTTCGCGCTCACCGCTGCCACCCTGCTTTTGGCGACCAAGGACCGCCGCACGATGGCCTGGCTCGCCCTGTGGATTGTACCCCTCCTGTTGCCCACGCTCGCTGAATCGACACCCAACCAACAAGCCGTCGCCGTGCAGCCCAACTTCGTCGAGTCCAATCCGCCCCGCGACCCATACTTCACTCTCTTCGAGCTTTCCGGACAAGGTCTCCGAAAAGCTGCTATGCAGCCCCAAGCCATACTTTGGCCTGAAGTCCCTGTCGGCATTTATTACGATACCGACCTCGCCTTCCGCCTCTCGGCCAACCGCCTCGCTCGTGATTCTGGCGCGAACCTCATCATCGGCACGGTCGCCTTCGCCAAGCCCGGCGCACCGCGCAATTCTGCCCAGTTCATCGACCGCAAAGGCAATCCCGAAAAACGCTATGACAAAGTAAACCTCGTCCCCTTCGGCGAATACGTCCCCTGGCCCTTTGCCGCGTTGGTGGAGAAAGTCTCCACCGAGGCCGGTACCTTTACGCCCGGCGACAAGGTGGTGGTGAACGGCCGCTGGGCCTCCTTCATCTGTTACGAGTCGGCCTTCCCGCACTTCGTCCGCCAGTTCACGGCACAAGGCGCGCAGGTGCTGGTGAATCTCACTAACGACGGCTACTTCGCCCGCTCCGCCGCCCGCGAACAACACATTTCTCTGGCCCGCATGCGCGCCATCGAGAATCGGCGTTGGCTGCTTCGCGTTACCAACGACGGCTACACGATGTCGATCTCACCCACGGGGCGCATCGCTAGTCAGGTGGCACCCTATCAGGCTGCTGCCGTCGTGCTACCGTTCGCCTTTGAAGCGTCCATGACGGTTTATGCCCAATACGGCGACTGGTTCGCGTGGAGTTGCCTCGCCCTCGGACTTGGGGCCGCTCTCTATGCTCGTGCTAAGCTTCGCGCATGACACGTCGTAAGCTAATTGCAGCGTCTACCGCTTCGCTGGCGTTTGCCGGAGTTCCTTTAACGATCAACCAGTTTTTTGACGCTTTCACCGCCGAATGGATGCAGGCCAACCCGGAGCAATCCACCGCCGCCCGCTTTTTCCCGGCGGCCGAGCAAGACATCCTCGATGCCAAACTGTCACCGCCATCGGCGCAAGAGGGTCCCGCCCGTGTGGCCCGCGCCAAGAAGGGCTTGGCCGCTCTGGCGCTATTCGATGCCTCAAAGTTCACTTCCAGCCAACGACTCTCCGCCGACATCTTTCGTTGGATGCTGACCGACATTGTCGACGCCGCGCCTTTTCTCGAACTCAACTTCCCGATTAATCAATTCCGCGGCGCGCATACC
>JAYVUQ010000524.1:0-7325 GCA_043787785.1 Bryobacteraceae bacterium | reverse complement strand
TCGTATTGCATGCTGTAGTTCCACTGCTGGAGATTCGGATAGGGAACATTCGTGAGGTTCGCCGTTTGAATCGTAAAAGCCGCCGGAAGTTGCGGAGTGAATTGGCTCAAAGTGGGGTCGGTCGGAGCCAGCACGATCGGCGTATTGACCGTGAGTGGCGGAACCACCGTAGCGCTTGGCGTCACGGTAGGGTTCACCAGTGTCGCCACGTTGGGGATATTCATCGAAAAGATCGTGGTCTGCTCGTTCTGATCGCGCAGCCCGTAGAAAATGCCGTAACCTCCGCGCAGCACCAGTTTGTTGGTGGCGCGATATGCGACACCAAAGCGCGGCGCGAAGTTCTTGTGATAACCCTGCACCAGGGCGCGAGAGTAGCCGTTCTTTCCTGGCCGCACGAACTGCTGTAGCTCGAAACTATACAGGCCGCCGAGATTGCGATCGTCCACGGGTTGCGTGTAGAGCTCGTACCTCAGGCCAAGGTTCAGCGTCAGCCGTTTGGTCAGCTTCCAATCGTCCTGCGCAAAGCCCGCCGTATAGATTGAGCGTTGCCGGCCCCAATCCACCATACGAGTCGACGGATTCTGCACCGCAGGGAAGCCCATCAGAAAATCGGCCCACGGGTCGCCCGAGTTGGAGTTGTTCGAACTCGAACTCAAGATCGAGCCAAAGATGTACTGGCCGAAGCCGCCGCTCAGGTTGTCAAAGCGATTCCGCCGGAAGTCGCCTCCCATTTTGAAGGCATGGTTGCCATGAATCACCGTGACGTTGTCCACCGCATGGAACACCGTCTCCACGTTCAGATTCGTCGAACCGCCGCCGAACTGCGAGTACAGTTGCTGGCCGCTGATCTGTCCGGTGGGGCTGAAGGTCATCGTCGGGAAGCCCTGCACGGGGAACGGAAACAGGCTCAGTCCCACCTTTTTGGCGAAGTCCGCCGCCTCTCGCCCATCGCCGATCGTGCTGCCGTTGTAACGGGTGACGCCAAAGCGCGCTTCGTTGATCACATTCGGGCTAAAGATGTGGACGTCGTTTAATACGGACGAACGGGAGTAAGCCAACTGTGCGCTGCCGCCCCCCAAAACTCCGGGAAAGATACCGCGATTCGGCTGATCGACATTGGACCAGGAATAGCGTCCGAACAGGGTATTCGATTGACTCAGTTTTTGATCGAGACGGACGTCAAACTGGTCACCGTCGATTTGAGTTCGAGGCTGCCGGAAGTAATTCCGCCCAATCGCCGTCGACGCGCCAAAGTTCGGTACGGGAATCTCAGCTTCGATTCCGCGGCTCGTCTGGCTGATCCGGTTGGTCGGCACAATGTTGCCCGGAAATGGATCGGAGATTACCGCGCCGGTGGGGCCGACGCGCCGGGCCAGCGGATCGTAGATCGTCTTCGGCGATAGCGAAAAGTCACCCGCGCGAAATGCCATCGGCGCGATGTCGTAGATGGTGGAATTCGAGGTCGTGCGCTGCCGCGTGCCCTGGTAATCCACAAAGAAGAACGTCCGGTCGCGGCCTTTATATAGCTTGGGAAGATTCACCGGCCCGCCCAGCGCAAAGCCGAACTGGTTCTGCCGGAAGGGCGGCTTCGGGACTCCCGCCGCATTCGAAAAGAAGTTATTCGCGTCGAACTTGTCATTGCGCAAAAATTCGAACAACGCGCCATGATACAGATTCGTTCCCGCTTTGATCGTCGCGCTCACCACGCCGCCCGCTGCATGGCCAAATTCCGCGGAGAAGTTATTCGATTTCACTTTGAACTCCTCAAGCGCATCCACCGAAGGCGTGAATAGCACGCTGTTGCGGCCAATGGCGCCCGCGTTGCTGGTCGTGTTGTTCGAGATTCCATCGAGCAGAATCTCGTTGCCCGAAAATCGTCCACCGCCCGTGGCGAAAGTCTGGTTCGAGCCGATGCCCACCGCCTCCGTCGTGTTGCCGGCCAATAGACCCAGCGCGAAGACGTTCCTGCCGTTCAGCGGCATGTCGAGCACCTTCTTGTTCTCGATCACTTGCCCCAGGGACGAGGATTCCGATTCGAGCAGCGGCGCGCGCGCCTCCACTTGCACCGTCTCGGTGATGTTGCCCGGATCCAGCGAGATCGGAAGCATCACCGTCTGGTCGACGCGCAGGATGATATTCGACAGCGTCTTGCGCTTGAAGCCGGTGAATTCCGCCGTCACTTCGTACTCGCCGATCGGCATCAGCGGCGCCAGAAATTGGCCGCGGTCGTTCGTGCTGACTTCTCGCTTTGCCCCGGTCGATAGGTGCTTGAGCAGAATCTTCGCCGTCTGAATCGCGGCGCCGGAAGAGTCCTTCACTTCGCCGCCGATATTACCGGTGGCCATCTGTCCGAATGCCACGCAGATGAAAAGCGCCGCCAAGGCGATCGCCATCTTGATGATCTGATTCATGGAAGAAACCTCGCTAGTTATCTATTGGAGCCACTAGGCCGGCACTGGGTGAATTGGTTGCTTAGTTAGTTAGTTAGCGGAACGCCAGGTAAACTGTCTTAACCGCGTGACACTTCAAGAATGGCGGCGACTGCCCGATCCAATTCGGCCATGGAATTGTAAATGTGCGGAGAAATACGCAAACCTTCGGCGTCGCCTGAGTCCGTAATCGCCAGGGCCAGACGGTGATTCTTCCACAGCCGATCGAAGCATTCCCGCGTCGGGCGATTGGTGATCTGCACCTTCACGATCCCGGCCGATAGCTCCGGCTGCAGGTTCGTCTTCATTCGAATGTTCGGCACATTCGTGAGCTTATGCTTCAAATGCGCCGCGAGCGCGTGCGCCCGCTCTTCCACCTTCTGCGGACCCACCAGATTGTAGAAGTCAATCGCCGCGCCGAAGGCCGACACGCGCGGATCGTCACGCTGGCCGACGTTCTCAAACTTGCGCGCCCCCTTCAGCGTCTCTGACCACCCGGCCGTCACAATCGCCGGCCAGATGCGCGGAATCTGCGATTCGCGAACATACAATACGCCCGCTTCGAGCGGCCCCATCATCCACTTATGCGCACTGCCGGAGAACGAGTCGCAACCAATCTCCCGCAGGTTGATCCGCAGCATCCCGAAGCTCTGCGCGCCGTCCAGATGCACCCACGCATTGCGCCGATGGGCTACTTCGCAGATCTCGCGCGCCGGGAACACCGTACCCGTCGTGCTGGTGACGTGCGTAAAGGCCACCACCTTCGTGCGAGGCGTAATGGCGCGTTCAAACGCCGCGATCAGAGCTTCCTTGCTTACGGCTGGAATCGGCACGGCCACCGTTTTGATCACCAGCCCGTGCCGCTTCGCGCGAACCATCCAAGCTTCCTTGTTGCTCTGATGATTGTGATCCGTAATCACGATCTCATCGCCGGCCTGCAGGTCGATACCCTGCACAATCAGGTTCGACGCTTCGCTGGTGTTGCGGGTGATGGCGATTTCGTCGGCCGAGGCGCCGAGCATTCCAGCCAGCTTGCCGCGCACCTCTTCCTGCATGGTCTTGAACTTCTCGCGATTCTGCATCGAGGGGTTCGTGTTGAAGTCCTTCGCGAACTGCGCGTGACGATCCGAAACCAGGCGGGACGCGGGGCAAATGTTGGCCGCGTTAAGATACACCAGTTCCTTCTCGAGCGGAAACTGCTCACGCACCAGATCCCAATAGGCATCGGGATTGGCGATGGGCGCGGCGTTCAGCGCGGCGGCCACGCCGCCCCAGGCGGAGACCACCCCCAGAAATCCGCGCCGGGACCCATGAATCGATTTAGACATATTTTCGCTCCTCTGACGAGTAGTTAAGCTTTGCCGCTGGAAAGATCGCGCAGGCCTTCCAGCACCATCTCCACCTGCTCGAACGTGTTGTAAAAGTGGGTCGATACCCGAATGCCGGCCACGCCGTGCGGATCGGCCGGATATTTGATTCCGATGGCCCGCTCCGCCACATAGAGGTCGTAGCGCTGGCGCAGGTACTCGCGCAGTTTGGCGGGAGCGACATTGTCCATACCCAGGCTGGTGATCGCGCCGGACAGCTTCGGATCGTTGGACGTGTACAGCTTGACGTGCGGGATCTGCGCCGCTTGCGCGCGGAAGTAGCTGCTGAGCGCGCGGATCCGCTGCTCAATGCGCGCCCGCCCGATCGCGTTCTGGAAGTCGATCGCATCTTCGAGCGCCGCCACCACCGGCCACGGGCGCCGGCTGACATGCTCATATTTGCGGGCGTCGGTGAGCGTCCACCAGTTCTCCGAAACGATGTTCGGCCAGATCTTCTCCTGCAGTTCCCGGCGCACGTACAGCAGTCCGGTGCCCGCCGGCGAGCAGAGCCACTTGTGGCACGTGGTCGAGTAAGTATCGACACCCAAATCCTTCACGTTCACCGGAATCATACCGGGTACCTGCGCGCCATCGATGAAGCAGTAAAGGCCTTTGCTATGCGCAAGCGCGGCTAGTTCCTTCACCGGAATGAAGGTCCCGGTCACCGTGTCGCAATGCGTGGTCGCGATGGCGCGAGTCTTCGGCGTAATGGCCGCATCGAACGCATTCAGGATTTCCGCCGTGTTGTTGGGCGGCGTGCCGATGGGCACTTCCTTCACCACCACGCCGTATCGTTTCGCCTTCACCAGCCAAGGCTGACGGTTGCTGTCGTGCTCCAGGTACCCCATCAGCACTTCGTCGCCGGCCTTCAGGTCGATGCCCTGCGCCACGAGATTATTGCCCTCGGTAGCGTTGCGGAGGATCGCCAATTCGGGAGCAGTCGCTCCGATGAACTGCGCCGCTTTCTCGCGGATCGCCTCCATCCGGCCTTGCAGCGTACCGCTATTTTCATTGGGATTTTCGGCCATCAGCCGCCAATAGGTCAACAGATTCTCGTACACCGGAATCGCCGTCGGGCCCACGGTTCCGTTGTTCATGTAAGAGAGGCCCGGCGTCAGCAGAAACTGTTTGCGGATCTTTTCCCAGTAGCCTTTATCTACCTGCCAGAGGCGCACATCTTCCACGGTTGCGGCCAACGCCGACTTGGCCGCGGCCAGCGATGTGATGGCTGCGCCAGCGCTCAGAAAGCCGCGGCGCGATTGTTCCAGCGGATCCCGATTCACGCTTACGCCACCCCCGCCGACAGCTCTTTCACCGCCTTCAACACGCGGTCCACCTGCTCATAAGTATTGAAGAAGTGCGTGGAGATACGCACTGACTCGCTGCTGGCCGGCGTATAGGTGTCGTACTTCTGCCGCAGATACTCCCGGATCCGTCCACCCGGAATGCCCTCGATCCCCACCGTCGTCGTGCCGCTCGTCATCTCCGGATCCATCGGAGTATATAACTTCACCTTCGGAATGTGCACAACCTGTTGGCGCAAGTAAGTGCCGAGTGCCTTCGTGCGTTGCTCCAACCGCGGACGTCCGAGCGCCAAATGAAAATCGATGATGTCCTCAAAGGCGGACACGCACGGCCAGGGGCGCCGGCTCAGTTGATCGTACTTGCGCGCACCCGGCGGATCCACGCGGGCGATGCTCATCACCGGAGAAATGCGTTCCTGCACCTCCCGTCTCACGTAAAGAATCCCCGCGCCCGCCGCTCCGCAAAGCCACTTGTGCGAGTTGCATGCAAAGCCATCCACTCCCCACTCCGCCAGGCTGAAAGTCGCCATGCCCGGGCAATGCGCGCCATCGACGAAGCAAAGGATGTTCTTGCTCTTGGCGAGCGCCGCCAGCGTCTTCACGGGAGTGAAGCAGCCATAGCCGCCCAATGGATTGCCGAAATGCATCACGCGAGTTTTGGGCGTAATCGCCGCTTCAAAAGCGTTCACGATCTGCGCATTTGTGCACGGCATCGGGAACTTCACTTCCTTTACCGTATAGCCGAAGCGCTTGGCGTGACGATAGCGGGTCTCGCGCAGGCTGGGGTGCTCATACTGCGTAATCAGCACTTCATCGCCGGCCTGCAGGTCCAGCCCCTGGGTCAGAATGGTCGTACCTTCGGTGGTATTGCGCGTAATGGCGATCTCGTCCGGCTTGGCTCCGACAAATGCCGCCAGCTTGAACCGAATCTGCTCTTGGCGATCCTGAAAGATGGCGCTATTCTCGTTCGGATTCACCGCGAGCATATGCCAATACTTGTTCAAGGCGTTCACCACCACCTTGGGCGTCGGCCCCAGCGTGCCAGTGTTGAGGTACGAGAATCCGTCCTCCATCAGGAATTCGGCGCGAACCTTGGCCCAATAGCCATCGTCAGACTGCCAGCCCGTGTGCGGCGCGGTGGACAGCTTCTGCATCGACTGCGCGAATGCACTCTTCACCTCCGTTATCGTGGCGGCCGCAAGAGCCGATGTCCGTCCGAAAGCGGTGAACATCGATCTGCGAGAAACAGCATCTTGCTGGGACATGAGGATTCTCCTGGTGATAGCGCAACTGACGGGGTCGAAACGTTAAGGTAAGTTCTTCCGGCAAACACTGTCAAGCCGCGCCCTAGTGTCCTAATAGGAAAACGGAGAAATTGGTGTAATCAACCCTCCAAAATTGCCCGATCGATCCAGTTTTGCCGTTTTCGAGCTCAACCACTGCGCCAATTCGCCCGTTCGCCTTGACACTGAGTGAAGGTGCCTTCATCATGCCGGTATACTGGTGCCCATCAGCCCCGGCATGCTTCAGGAGATTTTGTATGATGTTTGCCAGATTTGCCATCGCGCTTGCCTTCGCCTCCCTCGCCGCCTTTTCCCAAACCACCACCGCTTCTTTGCTCGGAGTGGTTCACGATAACAGTGGCGCCGTGCTGCCGGACGCTGCCATTTCCGCGCTCAATGTCGCTACCGGCTTCGAGCGTTCGGCGGCCTCGGACTCTACCGGTGCCTATCTCCTCACCAACCTGCCGATCGGCGAATACAAAGTCACCGCGACGAAGCAAGGCTTTTCCAAAGCCGTGCTCAATGGCATCACCCTGGTGGTGGATCAGAATGCACGCGTGGATATCTCGCTCAATGTGGGCAACGTCGCGGAAAGCATTGTGGTCGACGAACGGATCGTCGGCGTCGAGACGCGCGCCACCTCCGTCGGCGAGATCGTTGACCGCACGCGCATTCAGGAACTCCCCTTGAATGGCCGCAACACCATGTCGCTGGCCCGAACCGTGCCGGGCGTCATTAGCGTCAGCACGCCCACGATGCAAACCCAAAGCCGCTCCGGCCCCAGTATCACCGTGGCGGGTGGCCGCAACACCACTAACGAGTTTCGCTTCGACGGCATCTCCTTCAAGAACCTCACCCAGAACACCGGCTTGAATTATCCGTCGCCCGATGCCCTCCAGGAGTTCCGCATCATCACCAGTAACTCGCGTGCTGAGTACGGCC
>JAYVUQ010000523.1:0-4101 GCA_043787785.1 Bryobacteraceae bacterium | reverse complement strand
TAGGCTAGAGACAAGAAATGTAGCGAATATACAGGCGGGGTCCACTGGTTACCAGAGGACCTTTAAACCGAATTGAATTTGCCGCGGTGCATTCGCTTGGGAAGTGATTACGCCAAAGGCGCTGGACGTGACGCTGGTATTCGGGCTGCCGAAGCGCGGAGTGTTGAAGGCGTTGAGGAACTCGCCGCGCAGTTGCACGCGAACCGCCTCGAGGGGGCGGAAGTCCTTGAAAAGCGAAAGGTCGAAGTTGCGCACGCCATCTGAGCGAATGTCGGGCAAGCGTGGACCCAGGTTGCCGAAGGTAAACGGCGCAGGCTGCGAGTAAGGCGCCGTGTTGAAATAGCCATTCAAACGCCGATCCACGGGGCCATCCAATTTCCCGGAAGTACCGTTGTTGTTGGGGCGCGTGACGGAAGCAAAGAGCCCGGAAGTATTGCTCGCGGAGAAGGAGAGTGGATTGCCATTCTGGAAGGTGGTGAAACCATTTACCTGCCAGCCACCCAGGACGGTATCTACGGCGCGAGAGACTTGGCTGCCGTAGTGGCGGCCCCGGCCGAAGGGAAGTTCGTAGATGTAGCTGATGACGAAACGATGGCGCACGTCAAGATCGGAGAGACTGCGGCTAGCGAGAATGTCGTAGGAATTCTGGTGGCTGGTGCCGTTATCGATCAGTTTCGACCACGTGTACGAGCCTTCAAACGTAAGTCCGCGCGAGAAGCGCTTGCTGATTGTATTTTGCCAGGAGTGGTAAGTAGAGGAGGCACCAGCCGTGTTGACGATGCCAATCGCGGCGAATTGGGGAAACGGCCGGAGTAACTGGCCACGCGCGACGCGGGCATTCACTAAGGTGCCGGAAGGAATCTTACCGAAGAAAGGATTGTCGACCAATTGGTTGAGCTGAGATCCCAGAGAAAGATATTGCGGAGAGATTTGGTTCGAGGTGATGCCGCTGTGTAACTGTAAGCCACGAGTACCGACGTAGGCTGATTCGAGTAGCATCTGTCCGGGGAGTTCGTGTTGGATATTGAAGTTCACCTGCATCGACATCGGCGCAGGCGTTTCGCGGATGACGGCTTCGAGGTCCGTTCCGGTGCCGGTTAGGAGTCCTTCGGTGGCACCGGGGAGAGCGCGGAAGCCATTGGGATAGGGGTCGCGGAGTAAGTTGGCTGGGGTAATGCCATCCACTGAATTCACCCAAAGGTTGTCCAACCGCCAACCAGTAGTACCGATGGTGCCGTGTGCTGCCTGGTGGGACTGGCCGTAGATATTGGCGTAACCAGCCCGGAGAACCGTTTTGGGCCGGAGTTGATAAGCGAGACCGATGCGAGGGGCGAGGTTATTTAGATCCCAGTTGTATTGATGACGGTCGCTGCCGTTGACGCCGACGAAAACGAGTCCGCCGCGGGCACCGTTGCCGAGCGGCGAAGTGGCGGAGGGGTCAAAGTAGTTGGTGCGATTGAAGCGTTCGGTACGCGGCGTATCGTAGTCGTAACGAATGCCGAGATTCAAGGTGAGTTTATTGGTGATGCGCCAATCGTCCTGGACATACCAGGCTAAATAATAGTTCTGCGCAGCGACGTTCTTGAAGTTCTGGATGAGGTTATTGCCGCTAGAACCCGTGCCGAGTAACAAGGATGCCATGCTATTGCCAGCGGTGGAACTGGCGGCGTTGGGGTTCGGACCCTGAGTCATGGTTGCGGAGAAACCGAAGACGCCCTGATTGTCGAACTCCGCCACACCGACGCGATGCAGGCGGCCCTCGAAGCCAAACTTCACGGTATGCCGTCCCTTGATTTTAGTTAGATTCGCCAGGGCGGTGTTGCTGTTGAAGGCATTGTAGCGATTGCCATTGCCACCGAGCGAGACATAGCCGCTGGCGCCGATACGCGGAAACATCTGCACGTCGAGGATTTGATCCAGATACTTGGGGAAGCCTAAGGTGGACGGCGAGAAGCCTAAACCCTGATTGGCAAAAATATAGAGCGTCCGGGCGAAGCCCAGGCGGGCGTTGAAGATCATGGTGGGCGATAGGGTATTGGTATAGTCCGCCACGGCGCCGTGCACGTTGTCTGACTCGACGACGCGGCCCTCGGCGATGGTAATGTCCCGCGGAAAAAAGATCGCCGGTACCGTCTCGGTGTTGCGCTTCGAGTAACGGGCGAAGACTTTCTGCTGCGTGGTGATATTGTGATCGACGCGAATATCCCATTGCTCGAGATTGACACCGGCGGAGCCTTGATTGGCAAAGTTATTTTGATTCGTGACCGCGTTGCCCGCGGTGTTGGGCTGAGGATAGTATTTGAGTGCATTGACGGCCACGGGATCGAGGCGGCTGGTGGGGATCCGGTTGCCGGGGAAAGCGTCGCGAATAAAGCCGCCCGCGGGATTGACGCGCGTAGAAAAGGGATCGAAGACCTGGATGAGGCTGCCATTGGCGACGCGGGTTTGGGAAAAGTCCGCCGCGCGTTCGAGGAGCGTGGGCACGGTGTTGATGGTGGAAGCGGCACGGCGTTCGCGAAGGGTTTCGGAAGAGGCCATGAAGAAGGTCTTATTGCGCCTGATGGGCCCGGAGATTGTCCCGCCGAACTGGCTGCGCTTGAAGCTATTCAAAGGCGCGCCGCGGCGGTTGTCGAAGAAGTTATTCGCGTCGAAGATCGAGTTACGCAGAAATTCGTAGGCGCTGCCGTGGAACTTATTCGTTCCGGACTTAAAGACGACATTCAGCACGCTACCCATGCTGCGGCCATATTCCGCCGGATAATTCGCACCCATCACCTTGAATTCCTCGATGGCGTCAACCGAGGGAAAAATGGAGATGCCGCTGAAGCCCGTCACCGTGGCATGCGAGGCACTAACGCCGTCGATCAAAGTATCCATTTGCCGGGCGCGCGCACCGTTAACGGAGTAACGCATATCGCCATAATTATTGCCCACGGTACCGGAGACGCCGGGCGTAAGGAAGATGAGGGAGTAAACGTTACGGGTGTTGAGTGGCAGGTTGACGATGCGTTTGTTGTCGACCACTTTCCCGATCGTGGAAGAAGTGGTTTCGAGCAAGGCAGCGTCGGCAGAGACGGAAACGGACTCGGTTACTTCGCCAACGGTGAGCGTAATGTCCACCCGGGCTTGCTGTTGAATTTGAAGCGTGATGCCGTCTTGCAGAAACTTCTTGAAGCCGGCCGCGCTCGCTTCCACGCGATAGAGCCCGGGCTGAAGCAGCGGCGCGGAGTAAACGCCAGTGTCATCGGCCTTCACTTCGGTACGAGCATTGGTTCCCGTGTTGACAATGGACACCGCGGCTCCTGGCACGCCGGAGCCGGAAGCGTCTTTCACGGAGCCAAGAATGGCACCAGTGAAGGACTGGGAGAATAGGCCACAGGCCGTGAGATTGACGAGGAAGCAGACTCGGATGGCAGACACAGTAACGGAAGATTAACATGATTGAAACACAAGTGAAAGCGTATCCGAGGATTTCCGTCGCTCGTGTGATCCGTCCGGTCTAACTTCCACGGGAAGTGTCGTTTTGTTTCTCGAGGCCGTTGAGGATCAGATCCAGTCCGAACTCGAAGTCGTGCAAGCCATCATGATGGCCGTCGATCACCTGTTGCGACAGCCCGTTGAGTAAGGGTACTCATCGGGAGGGATTTGCGGAAGGAAGGCTTCCGCCACTTGGGCATACTCTTCACACTAGAAGGGAAAGTTCAGCTTCTGGAGCGTGAATCCGTAGACGTGATTGTCGATAGGTTCCACGCGTGGTCGTTCATGGCGTACGACAAGCCTCCTTGCCGAATACATCCAATCGTTGCGTCGACGTATCGCCGCGCCGACGTTGGCGGGTGACACGATCAACATCGTCGCCCAAGGGAGGCGGCGTCCCTGCCGACCGCTTCTTTTGCCGCCCTCCATGGTCTTCGCGATGCAGGAAAAATTCAACCCGGGCAGGAGGTGTTGAATAACGGTGCGGCGGGAGGCGTGGAGACGTTTGCGGTACAGATCGCCAAGTCATTTGGAGCGAAAGTAACCGGAGTGGGCAGTCCAAAGAACGTAGAAATGGTCCGCTCAATCGATGCTGACCATGTGATCGACTATATGCGAGAGGAC
>JAYVUQ010000522.1:0-2409 GCA_043787785.1 Bryobacteraceae bacterium | reverse complement strand
CCGATGCGCTTTGTGCAGCTTGGGTTGAAGTTGATTTTCTGATGCAATTCCTGAGGGAATTGGGGCGCGAGACGAGGGAGGTGGCGATATTTCCGGGGGCCTTTCATCCGCCGACCGTAGCGCACGTGGCATTGGCGGGGGCAGCTCGCAGCCATGTCCAGGAAGTGGCTCCGGAGCCGGTGTGCTGGCGGCGCATTCGTCGCGCGGGCTGGCCACTGGCGATTTGGATGGCGACGGCTCGCCCGAGGTCGTCATTGTCAATATGAATGCCCCGCCCACGATCTTGAAGAACTACGGGGACCGCGGTAACTGGCTGCGCGTGCGCCTCGTCGGTGTGGAGTCCAATCGGAGTGCGATCGGCGCGGTGGTGCGGGTGACGGCGGGAGGAGTTACTCAAACTTCGGTCGTCGCGAGCGGCTCGAGTTACTTATCGCAATCGGACTTCCGGCAATCCTTCGGCCTGGGTAAATTGACGATGGTGGAGCGCGTCGAGATCTTATGGCCGCGGGGGCGTCGCGAGGCACGGGAACATGTTCCCGTGAATCAGGAGATCGAGGTGCGTGAAGGCTCACTTCGCTGAAGCGGCTTGCCGCAGGCGATGGTGGGCTGCGCGATGGAGGCGGGCTTTCTCTGCGTCGCCTTGGTCAAGATACAACTGGGCCAAGGCGAAGTGTGCGCCTTCGTGATTCTGATTCAATGTCAGGGTCTGTTCGAGGGCCTGCCGCCGTTCGGCCGGGTCACGCAGGACCTTCGAGAGTTCAAACCAGGCCGGCCAGAATCGGGGGTCCCGTTCGAGCGACTTTCGTAAGTTGCGTTCCGCGTCCTCCGTAGAAACGAGGGCCAGGAGAAACGGCCCTAGCGGACTAACTGGTTGGCTGATTTCAAAGCGCTCGAGCCGTTCCCTGATTTTCGGCAGGCGATCGCCCGCATCAGGCAACAATGTCTCAATGGAGGCATGCACCAGATCGTTGCCGGGGGCACCGTCCATCGCCGCCAGAAACGTATCGATGGCCTCCGGTTTGCGGCCCAGGGCGTAAAGGGACAGGCCGCGCAGGCGCAGGAACTCGGCATCACCGGGGAAGCGTGCTAGAGCCGCATCCGCAACCCGGCGGGCGAGTTCGGCCTCGCGACGGTCGAGCCGCAGGGAGGCCAGTTGCGCGTAGGGTGCGCGTTCCTGTGGCTCGAGGCGCAGCAAAGCTTCAAGCGCCCGCCCCTGGGCTGCTGCGTCGCCGGTTCTGGCCGCCAGGAACGCCAGTGCCTTCCACGCGGGTGCCGAAGCCCCGGCCTGAACCTCCGCGTGTTGTGCATCGGCGAGCGCGGCAGTGCGACGCCCTTGCCGCAGGTGCGCCTCAGCCAGTGCGAGCCAAGCCATGGCCATGCGCGGCGCGAGCCGGGTGGCTTGGTTTAAGGTCGCCACCGCCAGGTCGAGTTGCTTCTGCTTCAGCTGAATAAGGCCGAGGCGATACCGTAGGTCGGCGTCTTGCGGGTTCTGTTCCACCAACCGCCTCAAGACGCCCCCGGCTTCGTCCACGCGGCCGACGGCGGCCAGACGCATAGCCGAGTCCACTGACTCTTGCGCCACCAGCAGGACGATGAACAAAGCGAGCATTCCGCTTCCGAGTCTAGCTTAGGTGTCTGGATTCTGCGCGAAACTGGAAAAGGCCTATGCGTCTCTTGTTGCTCATTTGCGCCGCGTTTAGCTTGGCAAGGCCGGCCCAGAAACCCGCCCCGGCGGCTTCACGGGTAGCCCCCGATTTTGCCGCCAACCGTTCGCTCGCCGAGACCTTCCTGCAATCCGGACGCACGCCGCGGGCAATTCCGTATCTCGAAGCCGCACACCGGATCGATGCCCACCATCATGCGAATACGGCGGCGCTTGCCCTCGCCTACATCCAAACCGGATCCACTGCCAAGGCCAAGCCGTTGATTGAGGAACTCCGATCAGCGGGCCAACCAGTGGCGAATCTCGAAGGCCACCAACTGAACGCGGCTGGCAACATCGAAGGTGCCGCGCTCGCCTTTCAGCGTGCCGCCGAAGCCGACCCCACCGAAGACAATCTATTCGATCTCGCGAACCACCTGCTCAACCACAATGGTTTCGTCGACAGCCGCAAAATCTTGCGCTGGGGCCTGGAGCGATTTCCCAAGTCCGCCCGCCTCCATGTCACCCTGGGCGTCGCGGAGTACTCGCTCAAAAACTACGACGAAGCCGTCCAAAGCCTCTGCGCCGCCGTCGATCTCGATCCGGCTGACCCTCGCCCGTTGACGTTTCTCGGTCAGATGATTGGCGTTTCGCCGACTATGCAGCGTCCCCTCAGCCAGCGCCTCGGGGTGCTGGCGCGGAACTATCCCAAACTTGCCGAAGCGCAGTACTTTTATGGCCTGAGCCTCTTGCCGGATCTCGACCCG
>JAYVUQ010000521.1:0-2458 GCA_043787785.1 Bryobacteraceae bacterium | reverse complement strand
TAGCATCGCTGGCTTTTCCAAAGGCGAAATCCCGTTGACGCGCACCCCGCCCCATTGCACTTGGTCGAGCCGGATGCGGGAGGCGGTACTGCGATCGGGCGGAAAGAAGGACTGCATGCGCGAGTCGAGATAGGCATAGAGCTGTCCCTAGAATTGGGCGTACTCGGAGTGCGTTGCGTAAGGGAGGCTCCACAGGTACTTTTGCCAAGCCGCAAGATCATCGCCCCAATTTTGGCGCGTTCTTTGTTCCAGAAAATGGAGCAGACGCTGGCGCACCAATGATTCGTTGCGGAAAATGTAGGACATCTCGAAGATCATGGCCGCATAGGAGGGAAGCCAGGCCGCCTTCAATTGATCGAAGGCGGGCTGGAAGGTCTTGGGGTCCTGGGACGCGGCAGCGGCAAAGGTGGTGAGGGGTGGCTCTGGCGAGCGGCAACCAGAGGAGCAAGACCCAGAGGAAAAAAAGAGCGCCGGCGCATAGGCCTTCGATGCGTGGGCAACTCCATTCGTTGCACCGATAACAAAGGCTGATGGCGCGAGCGCTTCGCGTGGGGAACGAAGCCATCTGCGGTGCGTGAGAGTGTCATCTCCAGCGGTCTGAAGATCTGGTGTCACCCGTATGTCCGCTCGTGTGTCCTAAACTGCTGTCCCAAACTGCTCGTCCCCAACGACGCCGACCGCCTCCGCAAATACTTCCACCGCTCCGGCCTCGAATGGCTCCAAATTAGCGAAGGTTGGCTTCAAAAATGAATTTCCTGGCCCTTCCGGTCCACCCACACCTGCTTCGGCTGGTAAGAAACGACCAGCACCTTGCCGAACTCTTCGGGAAAGCGCACGGTGACAGCGGTGATGGGTTTCGCCGCCACGGCATCGGCGAGCACTTCGATCGGGGCCTCGTGGCTGTGCGCCGCCGGATCCACCATCGCTTGCATCACCTGCCGTTGGAAGAGCGCTTGCGCCTGCCGCGCTTCCGGCCAGACCGAGGGGGATAGTTTTGTGCCGGACAGGCTGATGGCCGATTCGAAGTTCCGGTGCGCACGGTCCAACTCTTTCTGTCATTCTTCCGTCTTCAGGCCGGAGCAGACGACTAAGAAACGCCGCCAGCGGCTGCTGCGGGGCCAAGTAGCGGTGCATGGCTTGGGAGTAATTCAAATTACAAGGTGACGGCTATGTGCGTGCGGTCGCGCAGGAATAGGGTGGCACGGTTCTCCTCTAATTCGTGCGCGGAAGCCAGAAAACAGAGTAGGAGCAGTAGTCGTTTCATTTACAGTAAGACGCCGTGGGTTGTGATGGCGCGCCGCTCCCGTTGACAAACTGAAACTCCCAACACACCGTCGTGTTCGGGCGCAATAAAGGAAGAAGCGGGTCGCCGGTTACCTGCTTGTAGCGTATTTTGTAAGTTCCGGGCGCGTTCGGGAAGCGGTCTGTTCCAGTATTCGTCGTTGTAAATGGAATTGCCGAAGTAAATTGGAGGACCTGGTAACCATCGGCCTCGGTAGTGAGCGTCATTCCCGATACAACAAACGGCGTGACCGGGGGCTGCCGGATTGGACGGTATTTTGCGCCTTGGCCGGCTAAGTCCGGGCTGGGAGTGCCAGCGAGGCAGTGAGTGACGTATGGCGAAGCGTTGGTGACATGGTAGCTATAGCCAGCTGGCGCGTTCGGTACCGGTTTGGTGTTGCCGCCGCAGACGTTGTCTCGCTGCGCTACCGCGCCGTCGGCGTCGTTGAAGCCGAAGATGGCGAAGCCCTCGAGCGCCCAACCCAATGGGTGCGTATCCCAGTAGCTCGTCGGCTGATCCGCCATCATGCAGGTGGGCGCGGCATGATCGTGATAGTCTTCCGCGCGGCCAGCGTGGCCGTTGCAATTGTCGAGTTGGCCGAGCGCCTTGGTGTCTCCGCCGGTGACGCAACCGCCCTGCGTACAAGGGTTGAAGATCGGTACGCCGTGAATGGCCACGCCCAGCGGCCTATCCACGACACTGGTGGGCGTCGCCGCCGGGTTCAAGGGAATCTTCCAGGCGTTGACGCCATTGAAATTCGTCGGGAGCGGTACGTGTAAATTCGTCGAAGTGATTCCGGTCATCATCGGCTGGGAGGTAATGCCGTTTGAACCGATATATGCGTAAGTGGCATCGCAGCTTACAGAAGTGGCTCCGGAGCGGGAAGCACGGGTGGAATTCCGCACCGTGTTACACGGGGCGCTCGACCCCGTGGGCAAGGCCTCGCGGGTGACCGATAAGTTCAAACTGGCTTTGGCCAAGGTAAGTCCCGCGATAGTGTCCGTCACCATCTGGCCAGTTACTCTCGCCGGCGGCACTGAAAACACCGGCGGCGCGGACACAGCATAAACCGAGTAGGCATAAACCTTCGCGCCGGGGCCCTGTGAACAAGGTGGATTGTAAATCGCGCCTGGGTCGTCACTCCCCACGCCCAGGGTACCGACAAGAAAGCTATCG
>JAYVUQ010000520.1:0-7392 GCA_043787785.1 Bryobacteraceae bacterium | reverse complement strand
CCGACTGCCCATGTTTCTCCAGTGCCGCCATCGAACTCCACTCCTCCACAAACGTAAACTTCGCCGGATCGCTCACATCCACAAACAAGTCATACCGCAGGCACCCATCCTCCAGCCGAGTCGGCCCCACATAGCTCTCGAGCACGGCTCGCACCGCGTCCTCCTGTCCAGGCTTCGCATAGATATGGGCAATCACGTCAATCTGTTCGTTCATAGCCAACAGTGTCGCAAAAAGCAAAACGCCGCGTCCGAAGACGCGGCGTTTTGACGAAAGAAGAAGGAGACTAAAGGGTCTTCAGGTAAGCCATCAACTGGCCCAGTTCGTCCTTCGACAACATGTCTTCATAAGCCGGCATCCCGCCGCCGCCCGCATTGATCAGCGCCTTCACCGTCTCTTCCGACGGCTTCTTGCCATTCTTCATCTTGGCTTTCGCAAACAGACCCTTCAAACCGGGGCCCATCTTCTTTTCATCGCTATCGGCATTATGGCAGCCGGAGCATTGTTCGAAGACTTCCTTGCCCGCCACAACCGGGTCAACCGTCTTCTTTTCCTGTGCCGTCATGAGGCTGGCCGCCAGTAACGTGCCAAGCGAAAGGCTGGTGAGGGTGCTCTTAAGCATCGGGTCCATGTTCTCCTTGAAATCTGTCTCGCTCGCCATCTGATGAGCGACGGTACTCTTCTACTCTACAATTTTCGGGGCAGCGGCATTGGCCGCGCCTTCTGCAAAAACTCGTCTTCAGTCAGTCCTGACGGCGGCCAAGCCTTGTGCGTTACACGAAGCTTTCATGGCACACCCTGATTAATTTTCCTTACCCACGAGCCTGATCACTACGAATACTTTCCCTCTAACAGGCTCATAAAGAACCACTTCCCTGAGAAACCACCACCCCGTTCTTGCACCGATGCCCCATACTAGACATAGCGGATCATCCATCCGTAGACCCCGATAAAATCGGGGGCGAGATTTTCAGGGATAAATTAGCATCTAAACCCAATCAAATCAATTACTCCCGGGTTCCTTCCGTCACTTCATTTTTCCCGCCATCATGAAAGACGCATCGCTTTACCGAACAGTAACATCACAATCTCAATTGGGTTTGTTGAGTACCATTTTCTTCAGGAGTCCTTTTCATGACCTCGACCTTCAGCCTTCTGCTCGCCCTCACGCTGATCGCCCCGTCGGCTTTCGGACAAGCCAATGCCTTAAACGGCCAAATCCTCGGCACCGTCACTGACGCCGCCGGTGCCGCCGTCCCTGGTGCCAAAGTGAAGGCCAGCAACACCCAAACCGGTTTTACCCTCTCCGTTGAGACCTCCGAAAGCGGCCAGTACCGCTTCAACATCCTGCCCTTGGGTGAGTACCAGATTACCGTCGATTCGGCCAGCTTCGCCTCCAGTCGCGTCACCGGCATCGCCCTCAACGCCGGCTCCGCCACCATCGACATCGTCCTGCAGGTGAAAGGCGTCGCCACCGAAATCGTGGTCACCGCCTCCAACTCCGTCATCGACCCTAGCCGCACCGACCAGGGCAGTTCTCTCACCTACAACACCCTCACCAACCTCCCGCTCGTCTCCCGTAACCCCTTCAACTTCATCCTCCAGCAGCCCAACGTCTCCGGGCGCGGCAACACCGAGTTCGGCGTGCCCCGCAAGCTCAATGCCAACGGCTTCAATGGCCGCATCAACTATCAACTCGATGGCGCCAACAACGTCCAGTCCGATCGCGCTGGCATTCGTCTCATGCCGGTCTCCAATACCTGGGTGCAGGAGGTGCAGCAGGTTTCGAATGGCTTCGCCGCCGAGTTCGGCAACACCGTCGGCACCGTCTTCAACACCATCACCCGCTCCGGCACGAACGCCCTGCACGGCGATGGCTCCTTCATCTGGCGCCGCACTCCCTACAGCGCCCGTCCCGCGCTGCTCCGTGCCGGCGCCCCGACACCCCAAGTAAACGTCAATGCTTACAACTTCACCGGGGGAGGCGCTCTAGTAAAAGACAAAGTCTTCTTCTTCGGCGCTTACGAGCGTGTCAAGCGCGATCTGCCCAACACTGTCTCCGTCCTGCCGGCTGACCTCGCCGCTCTTGGCCTGCCAGCCTCCTTCGCCGATGCCATTCCTTTCCGGCAGGACGTCCAGTTCTTCATGGTCAAGTCCGACGTGCAGTTGAATAATTCCAACCGGCTCTCGGTTCGCTATAACGGCCATCGCAATAACTCGCCCTACAACAATGCCGGCGGACTCACCACCGTCGATCGCACTTACAATTTCGTCGATCGTTCCCACGCCGGAGCCGTTCAGCTCATTTCCGTCCTTTCGCCAAAGTCAGTAAATGAACTGCGCGTGCAGATTCCCTACCGCGGCCAAGCCCAACAAGCCTTCGAAGCCACCGGCAAAGGACCCGCCATCACCATCCCCAGCGTGGCCCTCTTCGGTAACTCGCTCGCCGTGGGTTTTATTTACGAAGAAACCACGCCCGAAGTCTCTGACAATTACTCTTATAACCTCAATCAACACTCACTCAAAGTCGGTGCCACCTTCCGAGGCCTGCGTGATACTCAAGTTCAGAACACCAGCGCCAACTACACTTTTGCTTCCATCGCCACTTACCTGGCCGCCAGGAATGGTACCAATCCGAAGGGCTACACTTCCTTCGTCCAAACCGTGGGTGAGCCTTCCATCAATTACAACTCGCTTTTCTCCAGTTTCTACGGGCAGGACTCCTGGAAGCCTCGTGCCAACATCACGATCAGCTACGGCCTTCGCTACGATGTATATCAACCACCCACTGCGAACTCGAGCTCCTTGTTCGCCTCTTCCAAAACCTTCCGCACCGACAAGAACAACCTGGCCCCGCGCCTGGCGATTGCCGTAGGCCTGGGTAAGTGGGTGATGCGCGGCAGCGCGGGCATCTTCTACGATCCTTTCCAAACCGATACCTACCGCCGGGCCATCGTCAACAATGGCTCGCCAGCCTTCTTCAACCTCACGGCCGCCCCCACCGCCGCCTTTGCGCCCTCGTTCCCGGCGGTCTTCTCGGGAATTCCGGCTGGATTCACTCCCGCTTTGCAGGACATTACCACCGTAGATCCTAAATTCGCCAGTCTATACTCGGCCAACGCCAATGTCACCTTGAGCCGTGAAATCACGCCCGACTTGGGAGTTACCTTCACTTACTTATTCACCAAGGGCAATCGCCTCCCCATCTATCGCAACATCAACCTCGCCCCCGGCCCGAATACCCTCGCCGATGGCCGCCCCATCTATGCCGGCACCCGTCCCATCACTGGCTTCGGTAATGTCATCAGCGCCGAATCCGTCGGCCAGTCCAATTACAACGGCTTCAATGTCATGGTCACTAAGCGCTACGCGAAATCCTTTGAGTTAATGGGTAGTTACACCTGGTCCCACGCCCTCGACAACGCGCCCGAACAGAACAACATCGATAGCGGCGCTAATTACCTCTCCGATTGGACCAACCGCCGCCGCGACTACGGTAATTCCCTCACCGATCGCCGCCACGTCTTCAACGGCAACGCCGTCTGGGACCCGCACTCGAACAGCAGTAACTCCGCCTGGAACTACTTCGTCAACCACAACAAGTTCGCCTTCATCGTCAACGCCCAAACCGGCGAAAACTTCAACCTCGCCGGCAACCGCATTCTGAATGGTGACGCTTCCACCCCAGCCGGCTTCCAGCGCCCGCTCTACGTCGGCCGCAACACCCTCAAAGCCCCCAAAACCTTCGAGGTAAACCTGCGCTACAGCCGCATCTTCCCCATCAAGGAACGCTTTGGTGCCGAATTCTTTATGGAATCCACCAACATCTTCAACCGCACCAACGTCACCGGCATCAACAACACGGCCACCGTCGATGTCGCTGGCAACATTACCGCCCCGGCCAGCCTCGCCTGGACCAGCGCCCTCGACCAGCGCCTCATCCAGTTCGGACTCAAATTCAAGTTCTAGTTCTAGTTCCGTTATCATAACTAAAGAGCATTTCTCAACACCATGGTTACCAGACGATACTTTTTCTACGGATCCTTGTTAGCGGGCGCAGTCCCGGTGGGTGGCTACGGCTCCGTCACGTCATTAAAGGCGCTGGGCTATAAGCCCTTCTACGACAAGCTCAATATCGCCGCCATCGGCTGCGGTGGCCAAGGCGGCCAGATCCTAAACGACGCCGCCCGCACCGAAAACATCGTCGCCATGGTGGACGTCGACGAAAAGAGGGCCGCCGCCAATTTCGCCAAGTTCCCCAAGGTCACCAAGCACAAAGACTTCCGCGTCATGCTCGAAAAAGAGGGCAAGAACATCGACGCTTGCACCATCGGCATCCCCGACCATATGCACGCCACCGTCGCCCTGGCCTGCATGCAAGCCGGCAAAAGCGTCTACGTCGAAAAGCCGCTCACCCGCACCCCGTGGGAAGCCCGCCTCCTGGCCGACGCCGCCCTAAAGTATAAGGTCGCCACCCAAATGGGCAACCAGGGTTACTCGCACGAAGGGATCCGCACGGCTTCAGAAATCCTCTGGAGCGGCGAGATCGGCGACGTGAAAGAAGTCCACGTCTGCTCCACGCCTGGCACTCACCCCACCGGCCTCGCCGAACCGCCCAAGGAGACCAGCGTCCCTGACACCGTCAATTGGGACCTTTGGCTCGGCGGCGCCTCCATGCGCTCCTACGCCGCCGAATACACGCCCTACAACTGGCGCGGCTTCTTCGATTTTGGCACCGGCCAAATCGGCAACTGGGGCATCCACAGCATGGGCCCCGTCAACATGGCCCTGCAATTGGGCGCGCCCACTTCAGTCGAACTGGTGAAGGTAGTCAATCCGAGTAAGCTCTCCTACCCAGATCGCGCCATCATCAAGTTCGAGTTTGCCGCCCGGGGCAGCATGCCGCCGGTAACTGTCTTCTGGCACGATTCGGCCAAGCCCAGCGACCCCGAGGCCTATCACGTCCCCGGCATGGAAACCGAGACCGTCCTGCCCGCTATGGAAAATCTCGGCGACAAGGGCCGCGGCCGTGCGCGCGGTGCCGATGTCGGCTTTGGCCCGCCGCCCGGCCCACGCCCCGCCAATGCACCCCGCCAAGGCGCTGGTGGCCCAGGTATTGCGGTCTTCGGTCCGGCGCGCGAAGCCCCCAAGCCCGGCATTCTCACCGGCAATGGGGCCGTCTTTGTCGGCTCCAAGGGGCTGATGTCCACCACCGAACGCGGCGAAGGCGTCCAATTACTCCCGGCCGCCCGCTGGAAAGAGTATGTGCTGCCGCCGCAGTTACTCACCCGTTCGCCCGGCCACATGCGCGATTTCTGCCGCGCGGCCAAGGGCGGAGACCCGGCCTGCTCTAACTTCAGCATCTCCGGTCCCTACGCCGAGTGGATGTTACTCGGCGTCATCGCCTTCCGCGTTCCTGGCAAACTGGAATGGGATAGTAAAAATCTGCGCTTCACGAACAGCGCCGAAGCCAATAAGTACGTCCGCCCAGCCTTCCGCAAAGGCTGGGAGCTTAAGCTTTAACCTAGCCCTTCCCCAAGTCTCCAGTTGGGTTCGCAGCCAGGTAACTTCGTCAGAAGTCATCTGGCGGCGCGGGCCAGCCGCATGGCCACAAGGAATGCCGCGCCAAGTCATGATCTGTTTACAGGCCGCAATCGAAGAGCGCACCGCGATCTCCGTCGATTGTTCCCGCATCTCCACGGGCAGTAACAAGCCTTCGCCCGTGTTGCCGCAAACATAAATGCCATCGACGCCCTCGCCATAGAAAGGCCTGCACATTGAGGGTCTCGTCCTCGTGCAAAGGCGTCAGGATCGCCGGCAGGATGCCGTGCAAGCTCGTCATATTACTCTTTCTCGGCGTTCCACCGTTCGTGGGGCGCAGGCTTTTTGAGCTTGATGCGCACCGGAGTTCCGGTGAAGCCGAAGCGCTTGCGCAGTTGATTGATCAGAAAGCGCTCGGTAGAAAAATGCAGATCGGCGCGCGCTTCGGCAAAGAGCACAAAGGTCGGAGGCCGCACGCCCACTTGGGTCATATATTTCAGCTTGATATCGGTCTCGTGCTTCAAGAAATCGAGGAAGCGGTTCAGTTCGCCAGTGGAGGCGCGCACGCCAGCCGATTCCCAGCTTTCGCGAATCAGCTTAAACAGCCGCTTCACTCCTGTGCCGTTCTTAGCCGAGATGCATTCAAGGTTGGCGTACTCGAGGAATTTCATTTCGTCGCGAACCAACTGCTCGAAAACGGCCTTATCTTTCTTAGTGATCAAGTCCCATTTGTTGACGCACATCACGACACAACGGCCGGCCTCATGGGCATAGCCGGCAATGGTGGCATCCTGCGACGTGGGCCCTTCGACGGCGTCCACCAGGATCAGCACCACGTCGGCAGATTCAATGTGTTTGCGGGCCATCACCACCGAGAGCTTCTCGGCCATCTCATGCGTCTTGCCTTTGCGCCGGATGCCCGCCGTATCGATGAAGGTGTACTCGCGCCCGTCAAAGGTAATCGTCTCGTCAACCGCATCGCGCGTGGTGCCGGCGATGGGGCTGACGATCGCCCGGTCGCTGCCGGTAAGCGAGTTGAGCAAGGTGCTCTTACCCGTGTTGGGTCGCCCGACGATCGCCACCCGGATGGGGCGCATGTCGCGCGGCACCATTGGTTCCGGCTCCACGCGCGTAAAGCCCGCCGTGATGTGCTCGAGCATCTCTTCGATGCCGCGCCGGTGTTCGGCCGAAACGCCGAAGATGTGCTCGAAGCCCAGTGAGTAAAACTCGGTAGTGAGGTCGTCGCGCTTGGGGTGATCGATCTTGTTGACGGCCACCGTAACGGGCTTGCCGAGGCGCTTTAAGAGCTGCGAAAGTTCGCGATCGATGCCGGTGAGCTCGGCCCGCCCATCGATGACAAAGATGATCTGGTCGGCCTGATCGAAGGCCGTGCGGGCCTGGCGAAAGATCTCGCTGGGGATCAAAGCCTGGTCATGCGGGACGATGCCGCCGGTGTCAATGAGGGTAAAAGGACGTTCATCGAAGAGGACTTCGCCTTCAATCCGGTCCCGGGTGATACCCGGTTCGTCGCCCACAATGGAGCGTCTTTGGCCGATTAAAGCGTTGAATAGCGTACTCTTACCGACGTTGGGCCGGCCGACAATCACTACGGTGGGCCGCTCGGGTAAGGATTCTGACATGGGTACTTTTATTGTAGCGGGCTGCAAGTTCGCGTGAGACCTGCGATTCTGGTAGATATAGGATGTCCACTCCACCTTCAAAAGCTAATCAACAGATTCGTAACATTGCTATTGTTGCGCACGTCGACCACGGTAAGACCACGCTGGTAGACGCCATGTTCCGCCAGTCCGGCATCTATCGGGCGAACGAGTCGCAGAGCGAACGCGCCATGG
>JAYVUQ010000519.1:0-2654 GCA_043787785.1 Bryobacteraceae bacterium | reverse complement strand
TTATTATCAAGCAGTTAAAATGATTTAAAAATTCATCTGAATGAGTCTTTGTTGATAAGTCTATTATAATCAATTCATTGGCCAGAAAAAGCTTCCTTGGGCGCTTCTGGCCCGCTTGATCTCCGGCTCCCATTCTGAGACCGTCATTAGTGACATGAAATCTAAGCCCATCCCGCCCAAGACGCTCGATCGTGTAATCTCGAAAATGGGTATCGGCTCGCGCACCGAAGCGGCGGCATGGATCCGGTCGAGCCGGGTAAAGGTGAATGGCAAGGTGATCCAGAATCCGGATTTCTGGGTACACCCGGAGCGCGACAAGGTCGAGATCGACAATCGCCCGCTTGAGAAAAAGAAGTTTCGTTACCTGCTGCTCAATAAGCCCGCCGGCTACATCACCACCTACAAAGACCCCGAAGGCCGACCCACGGTGTATGACCTGCTCACTACTGTCACCGACTTCCTCGCCACCGTTGGCCGCCTCGACCTCGACACTAGCGGCCTGCTAATTCTCACCAACGACACCCAGTTTGGCGAGCGCCTCACCAACCCCGACTATCACGTCCCCAAGACCTATCTGGTGAAAGCGGCCACCTTGCTGACCGACGATCAACTCGACCGCTTGCGTAAGGGCGTCACGCTCGACGACGGACCCACACGGCCCGCCGAAGTGAAACGGGTGCGCGACGCGGCCACCAAGAGCTTCATCGAGATCACGCTCACCGAAGGGCGTAACCGGCAAGTAAGGCGGATGCTCGAATCCGTCGATAGCTTCGTGCTGAAGCTGGTGCGAGTGCGCATTGGCGAACTGGAGATTGACGGACTGCCGCTCGGCAAATGGCGCAACCTGACGCCGGCCGAGGTGCAGGATCTGGTGGCGGCCAGCCGGTCGACCAAAGGGCCCAAAGTGAAGGCACCGGTGGACTCGACAGCGCTGGTGGCACCCCCGCCCGGTCCGATGGAACAGCCGGTGGAACAGATGTTGGAACCGCCGCAGGAACCGGCAGGTGAGACCGATGCAATCGAGCCCGATTAAGATACAGTAGTCGCTACCGGACCAAAGCGCCACGGGCTGGAGGAACGAAGTAGGTGAAGAATTCCTCGGTGGCCTTGTGCCTGCTGGCCGGTATTTTACATGGCCAGCCGGCAAAAGTGACGCCGCTGATGACGAAGGACTTGACGGGCATCCCCGGCAAGGAAGGCGCCATGCTGATGGTGGAGTACGCGCCGGGTGGCTCGGGAACTGTGCATCGGCACAATGCTCACGTTTTTGTGTACGTGCTGGAAGGCTCAATCGTCATGCAGGTGAAAGGCGAGAAGCAAGTTACGCTGACCCCTGGGCAGACATTCTATGAGACGCCCGAAGATATTCACGTCGTGGGCCGGAACGCGAGCCCAACCAGCGCGGCCAAGTTTCTGGTGATGTTCGTCAAAGACAAGGGTGCTCCGGCCAGTGTGCCGGTGCCGTAAGGTTGGAGCGATACGCGCACACCTGGACGCCCGCCCTCTAAGAAGCGGTAGCCTCTTCGTGGGTCCACACGGTGAAGCTTTCGAGTAGATTGGGGCCAAAGGTGGTGGTGATGGCGACATCGCTGGCATCGCGGCCACGGGCCATCAGAATCCGCCCGAGGCGCGGCGTGTTGTTGCGGGGATCGAAGGTATGCCATTGGCCGCCGAGATACACCTCGAACCAAGCGGCGAAATCGGGAACGCCATAGGGCGGCGGTGTGCCAAGGTCGCTCAAATAGCCGGTGCAATAACGCGCCGGAATGTTCATACAACGGCAGAAGGCAATGGCCAGATGGGCATAGTCCCGGCAGACGCCGGTACGTTCGTTGAAGGCCTCGTAGGCGGTGCGCGTGACGCGAGCATTCTGATAGTTGAAGTAGATCTGCTGGTGGACGAAGTCGCAAATTGCCTGCACGCGCCGCCAGCCGGGCGGGGTATGGCTGAAGAGTTGCCAGGCGGTTTCAGACAACCGGTCGGTCTCGCAATATCTGCTGCCGAGCAGAAAAACGAGCGTCTCCTCCGGCAAATCCTGCACCAGATGCTGGGGCATATCGGGAAAGCAAGGGTCAGGCAGACCGGAGTCATAAATGAGCCCCGTCGCCCGCAACTGAATGCGACCGGCGGGTGCCAGGATGCGGTGGCACCAATTGCCGAATCCATCGCGATACGCACTGTTCGGCACCGGAGGATTCGTAGTGAGCTGGTCGGGAATGATGAGGTCCGAAGCGCGGGAATAGTGAATGTTTACCAGGAGAATCATCGGCGTGTCCTGTGGACAGGTGTAGGTTAGTTCGTAGCCTACACGCAGGCGGATGCCGGGATGATGGAGATTGTTCAAGAGAGGTTCGTTCGTGGCGACATCGGAATTCATCCAGAATAGCAAGCAATTGGCTTGCCAAGCCTCGCCCAATGACGATGGTGCATGAAGCGCTCTTCCGGAAGTAGAACTACAAGCCCGGCGGCCACCGCAGCCAAACCGAGGATTTCGGATTCAACGAGCGGTCCAATTTCAAGAGGGCGGGTTGTATCGGGAAGACTACGGAGTGCGGCGGCCGAGGCCAAGGTCCATGAGGCGGCGGATTTCGGCTTTTTCGGCGAGGGCGTGGGCTTGTTCGGGGGTGAGTTTGGGTTCGATTGGTGCGGCTTGG
>JAYVUQ010000518.1:0-3779 GCA_043787785.1 Bryobacteraceae bacterium | reverse complement strand
AGGGTGGTGCTGGTGGCGCCGGAGACGGAATTGGTGTAAGCGGCGGCGACGACGTTGGGCGAGGTGTTGTCGGCATAGTAAAGCTGGCCGTCGAGAGTGACGAGGGCACCGGTGTCGGGATGGGCGCGAAGGTTTTGGCCGGTATTGGTAACAATGCGAATGCGGTCGACGGTGGGGTTAAAGTTGAAGCCGAAACGGGTGCCGGTGAGGTTACTGGTGATGGGTCCGTCACCGACGGGCGAGGCGGCGCCGGTGGCTGGATCGATGATGTAGAGGCGTAAAATGCTGCTGAGCGCATAGAGCTTTTTATTGGCGGGACGGAAGTCCATGCCGGCGATGCTCTCACCGGGCCTGAGTCCGCGAATGACGTTCATGGACAAGACGGCGCCGGGCCGTTCGGAATCGAAGCTAACCAGGACGGCTCGCGAATCGACGGCGTAGATGCGCTCGGCCGACGCGGAAGCTGCCAGAAGGGTGAGGGAGGCGAAGGTAGACGCCCAGCGGTTCATAAGGAATGCTCCTGAAGGAATTAGACGGCCCGTGTGCCGCTTCCTACGCTCATACGAAGCATTTGCCCGAGCGGATGTGAGATTATGAGGCGTCGTGACAGATAATGCCTAAGGTAGCCGCATGTTCACGCGATAGGGGCCGCGGGTGCCTGGAACGGGCCGCTGATGGACGGGGAACACGACCGCGTTGCCCAGGCGTAACGGCAGTAATTGGACGCGCGACTGCAGGCGCGGCCGCTGCTCGGACAAACTCGCCGCCGGTGAAGGCGTCGGACAGAAAGAAGGCGA
Organism: Bryobacteraceae bacterium; assembly: GCA_043787785.1. Lineage (GTDB taxonomy): Bacteria > Acidobacteriota > Terriglobia > Bryobacterales > Bryobacteraceae > JALHNI01. Next base: position 2,982 of record JAYVUQ010000518.1, on the reverse strand, counting down.
CCTGGAGCGGAAAGACCAGGCTGCCATAGAGATCCTGGTGCAGACAGTTGTGGTCGCTTCGCCATATTGCAGTAGCACATATTGCAGTAGCAAAGGAGTAGGGCGAACCTGACCCGCAGCGTGACAACGAGCGAGCAATTCAGCGTACTGATCACGTTCGGCGTCAAGCCGGTTCGTCATATTGGTGAGTTTAGAGCAGGGGCGCAGGAAATACTCTCCGTTTCTTGCGGTGCTGGAGAAATTGATTTTGCCGCCGATAAAAAGAGAAGGGAATGTTGGAAAGCGAAACATCATCGTATCGGGGCCGCTGGTGGATCGCTGGGGCAACGGCGCTCGCCGGCTTGTCCCTTTCGTTGATGGCTTGGCGGCTCGATTTAGTCCCGTACCGGCCCCCAACCCATCCGCTGCGCATCGGCATTTGGCACGGCCCACCGATGGAGATTTGGCGAGCGGATTCAACCGTGGGAGGATTGGGCCCCGATGTCATCAACGAAGCGGCCCGGCGGTTGGGAATCCGGCTGGAATGGGTGCACCCGAAGCAAGGGCCCGAAGAGTTGCTGCCCACCGGAAAGCTGGACTTATGGGGCAACATGTCGGTAACACCGCAGCGGAGCGGGCTTTTCTTTCTGACCGACGCGTGGTCGGAGAACATTTACGGGCTGGTCTCGCTTGGCTCCCAAGCCCAAGTGGCGGGAAACTTCATCGGCAGCATCAATACACCGGTAGCTCTTTATATGAGCCGGAAGGTGCGCCCAAATGCGGAAGTGAGAACCTACGCTGGACGCGATCAGATCTTCGACGCCCTTTGCAAGGGCGAAATCCAACTTTTTCTGATTGACCAAAGAACGCTGGTGCAACATGCCCTTTCGCGGAGTCCAGGCTGCCAAGGTAAGTCGTTCGCCGTTGAGTTCCCGCCGGATACGCGCTTGGAAATCGCTACGGGCGCGGCTCCCGGGCGGGAAAATGACGCGCGTGCGATTCGTCGCGAAATCGACCGGATGGCGATGGACGGCTCGCTGAACCGGCTTTCGGCGCCCTACGTGGTGGGCCTCGGCACTATGGACTGGCTGCGGAAGTTGGCTGCGGCGGAACGGCGTCAGAACCTGCTGCAAATTGGCTTTGTCTTCGCGGTATTGATCGCTTTACTTACCGCATGGCAGGTGCTTCGGGTGCGCGCGGCGCGGGAACAGGCCGAGGTGGCGCTAAAGGAGGCGGAACGCGCCAACGCCGCAAAGTCAGAATTCCTGGCCACGATGAGCCATGAGATTCGTACGCCGATGAATGGCGTATTGGGAATGACCAACCTGCTGCTGGATTCGCCACTCAACCCGGAGCAGCGGGACTTCGCCGAGACGATTGGCAGTTCCGCCGAGTCCTTACTCACGATCATCAATGACATTTTGGATTTTTCGAAATACCAGTCCGGAGAGATGACCCTGGACTCGGTTACCTTTAGCCCGCGGGAGCTAACTAACAGAGTGATTGGTGAGTTCGCCGCCCTGGCGGCTAAGAAGAATGTGACGCTCGCCTTCGACTCCACCTCTGTGGTTCCTGATTGGGTAAGCGGTGACCCGGGCCGTCTGCGCCAGGTGTTGCTGAACCTGGTGGGCAATGCGCTGAAATTCACCCTCGCGGGGCAAGTATTGGTTCGTTGGGAAACGATCACTCAGGACCGGAGGGAAGCCAATCTGTTGGTAACCGTACAAGACACGGGTATCGGCATTGCGGCCGACAAACTCGGGTTGATTTTTGAGCGCTTCCGGCAGGGAGACGCCTCTACCACCCGGCGATTCGGCGGCACCGGGCTGGGCTTGGCCATTTCCAAAGTGCTGATTGAAGCGATGGGCGGATCGATTGGGGTTAGCAGCCAGGAAGGGACCGGGTCGCGCTTCTTCTTCCGGTTGATGTTGCCACTGGGCGAGGCCCCCGTGCCCCCCCTCGTCACCGCGAAGCCATCCGAAATGCACTTCCCACACCGTCCGATGGTGCTGGTGGTGGAGGACAATACAGTCAATCGCCGCGTCGCGGAACTGACGTTGAGCCGCTTCGGCTGCCAGGTGGAAGTCGCCGAGAACGGCCTAGTGGCCCTCGCACTATGGGAGGGCCGCACCTTCGACCTAATCCTGATGGATTGCCAAATGCCAGAGATGGATGGCTACACTGCTACCGCTGAGATCCGGCGGCGCGAAAGCGCTCGAAGGCGCACGCCCATCATCGCCATGACGGCCAGCGTGCTGGATGAGGAGCGCCGCCGTTGCCTGGAATGCGGCATGGACGATTTCATTCCCAAGCCTTGGCAGCCGCCCGAAATTCAGCGGGTGCTGGAGCGTTGGTGCCCAGTCGCGGCTCCGCTCTCATTTCGGCGGGTTACGGAGTAAAGGTGATGGAAGACTCTGCGGTTGCGTTTTGGAAGTCGTAACACTTCATGGAGTAACTTCCGTTGCGCTTGAAAAACCAGACGGCGTCCAATTTAAATTCGCCACTGCTCTTTACCGGGAACCAGACGTCGCCAAACTTGTCGTACTCGATCTTGAAACCCAAATCGCGGATGTTCGTGCCTAACAGGACCTTCACGGCCGTGGGCATCTTAAACTCGAGGAAGCTGCTAATGAATACGGGCTGGAAGCTATCCTTTTCGACTAACACTTCGCCTTCCCAAGGGTCGCCCACGTAGTGATACTTGCCATTCTTCCTGGGCTTGTACTCAACGGCATAGACCGAGTGCCCACGAAACCCGGCGTCATTTTTCTTGGTGAAAATATAGCCCTTCAACTTGTCGCCGGCCAGGGGAAAGACGTTAGGCCCAAAGGCGTCCCGAAAGCCGAAGCCGCCTTTCTTCGCTTCCTCATCCTTGCTGGACGACGTAACATCGCTCACCCATTCGTCGACGCTGTCATCTTCGCTATCGGAGATCGCTTGGTTGTAACTCTCTAACTTGCCTTTCACTCTGCGTTGCCCCACGACGGTGAGGGGCTCCCGCTT
>JAYVUQ010000517.1:0-3296 GCA_043787785.1 Bryobacteraceae bacterium | reverse complement strand
GTTTTGCCGACAAGAAGCGTGGCGTGGTCCATGCGGTCAACCAAGTTAGTTTTGCCGTTGCGCCAGGCGAAATCTTTGGCTTGTTGGGGCCTAACGGCGCTGGCAAGAGCACTTGTTTGCGCATCCTGGCCACTATGCTGGCTCCCACCAGCGGCCGTGCCCGTATCAATGGCTTCGATGTCCAACGGGATTCCGCCCGCGTGCGCGAGTCGATCGGCTTCCTCTCTGGAGACATGGGCCTTTACCCACGCATGACGCCCCGCGAGCTGATGCTCTTCTTCGGTCGGCTCTCGCAAGTAAGCGAACCAGAGCTGATACGCCGCAGCGGCGAATTGATCGAACGTCTCGGCATGGGCGACTTCGCCGACTCCCGCTTCGACAAGCTGTCCTCGGGCATGAAGCAGAAAGCCGCCATTGCCCGCACGCTGATCCACAACCCGCCCGTGCTGATTTTCGACGAACCTACCGCCACGCTCGATGTGGTCACCGCGGGCATTGTCGAGGGCTTTATCCGCGAAGCCAAGCGCGAAGGCCGTTGCATCATTTACTCGACGCACATCATGGAAGAAGCAGAATACCTGTGTGACCGCATCGCCGTCATTAACGAAGGCCAGTTACGCATGACCGGGACCATGGATGAGCTCCGCGCCGCCACCGGCAAACAGCGTTTGCGCGAAATCTTCCTCGACTTACTCGACCGGAAGGTAGCGTAACCCATGCGGCTGTTGCTGGTGCTCGTCATCCTGAAGCGTGAAGTGATTGACCTCCTGCGGGACCGCCGCACGCTGGTCAGCATGATCGTCCTGCCCCTGGTCGCCTTTCCCCTCATCGGCATCGGCATTAGTAAATTCGTGGAGATGACGGGCAAAAAGTCGGAGGCCGAAGCCATTACGGTGGGCATTGTGTCGCGCGACAATTCGCCGGAGGTGAAAGCGGCCATTGAGCGCGCCGGCTTGCGCCCCGTGCTTGAAACGAACCTGCGGGCGGCGGTGGAAGAGAAGCGCGTCGCCGCCGCTATTGAGCAAAGCGGTACGGAAATTCACTTACTCGTGGATGCCACACGCGCCTCGTCGAACCTGGTAGCTGACAAGCTCCGTACGGCGCTGGCCGAGTTGAAAGAAAAGCGCATCCGGGAAAGCCTCGCCACCCTGGGCGTTTCGCCTGGTGTGTTGCAGCCCTTCACCGTGAAGCGCGTTAACGTCGCCAGCGAGCGCAAGATGGGTGGTTTTCTGCTCGGCACCATGCTGGGCTATCTGGTCATCCTGCTGATGTTTTCGGGCGGCATGCATCCAGCGGTGGATATGACGGCCGGCGAGCGGGAACGCAAAACGCTTGAGGCGTTGCTGGCCTCGCCCGCATCTCGCGCGGAGATTGTGCTTGCCAAAATCCTCGCCACGGTCACCGCGCTCTACGCCACGGCCTTGCTGACGCTGGGCAGCCTTTTCGTCTCCCTGAAGAGCAGCATGCTGATGAACGACCCCAAGTTCGCCTCGCTCATCGGCAACATCTCGCTCGACGTCCGCACACTTGCTTTGCTGTTGCTCACCATCTTCCCGGTAGCGCTGATGGCCGGCGCGTTGATGATTGCCATCGCCTCGTTTGCCCGCAGCTTCAAAGAGGCGCAGAGTTACCTGACGCCCCTGCTGCTGCTGGTGATTCTGCCTTCCCTGCTGGGCGGCTTGCCCGGCATGGAACTGAGCCTGGCGCTCTCCCTGATCCCGATTTTCAACGCCAGCCAGTTGCTGAAAGCCATCCTGCAAGGCGATTTCACCATGGCCAACTTCCTGGTTACCTTTCTCGCCAACGTCAGCTACGCCGGCATCTGCTTCTATTTCGCCCTGCGGACTTTCAAGAATGAAAATGTGATGTTCCGGTCGTAAGGGCTATACCCGTTAGACCGATTATTATTTCGCGGCTCAAGCTGAGAAATTGGCGCAATTTTCGCGAGTTGGACGTGGTGCTGACTGATCGGGTTTTCATCGTTGGCCCTAATGCTGCTGGCAAATCGAACCTTCTCGATGCGCTCAGGTTCCTCCGGGATATTGCCAAGCCCGGTGGGGGCTTGTAAGCCGCAATTCGTGAGCGGGGCGGTCTCTCCACGATTCGCTGCCTCGCGGCTCGCCGGCAGCCGGATGTTGAACTTGAGGTGGAAATCTCCAACGGTGGTACGCAGATCTACCGCTAGGAATTGGGAATCAGCCAACAACCGCGAGGCCATCGTCAGCCGATCATTAAGTTCGAACGCGCCTGGGCTGGAGATGAGCAAGTTCTGGAGCGCCCCAACGCCGCTGACCACCAGGATGCCGACTTACAGACCCAAACCCATCTCGAACAAATCAGCGCCAACGCCAAGTTTCGCGCGACCGCTCGTTTTTTGGAATCACTCCGCTATCTGCACTTAGTGCCGCAGCTTTTGCGCCACCCCCCAAGCTTTTCAGGGGCCGGCGATGAAGGAAGACCCCTTTGGACGCGGATTCCTTGAGCAAGTAGCGATTACTCCAGAAAAGGCGCTTTCGTCTCGCTTGGGCAAGATTGAGAAAGCGTTAAAGATTGCGGTTCCCCAGATCAAGAACCTGAAATTGGTGAGAGACCACGTCGGGACGCCTCATTTGGAAGCAGTGTACGAGCATTGGCGCCCGCAGGGTGCCCGCCAACAGGAGGATCAGTTCTCGGACGGCACGCTGCGCCTAATTGGCTTGTTCTGGTCGCTACTGGACGATAGCTCGCCGCTACTGCTTGAGGAGCCGGAAATCTCGCTGAATCCTGCGATTGTGGAACGCCTGCCAGAAATCTTCCACCAGCTCAACCGCCGCCGCGGGGTACAGATCTTTGTCACGACGCATAGCGCGGAATTGCTCCAAGGCAAGGGTATCGGGCCCGATGAAATTCTCTTGCTCGTGCCGGGGGCCGAGGGCACCACGGTGCATCTCGGGTCAAGTAAACCGGAAATTGTCCTAGCCCTCAATGCGGGAATGTCGCCGGCCGACGTAATACTGCCCCGTACCGCTCCCGCAAACTTATCGCAACTTACTCTGTCATTCGGATGAACCCGATACCTGCCAACATCGCCGTCGAAGATCAGATCGGCGAAGCCGTCTTACTACGGCTGATGAGGCGGCGTTTCGCAATTCAGTCTTGTTTCCGGAAAGGCGGCTATGGGTATCTCAAAAAGACGGTTCGTGGTTGGAATGCGGCTGCGGCTTCGGTTCCGTTCGTCATGCTTACCGATCTCGACAACCATCCTTGTGCCACCTCACTGAAGACCAGCTGGTTGCCAGAGCCTTGCCATCCGAACC
>JAYVUQ010000516.1:0-5547 GCA_043787785.1 Bryobacteraceae bacterium | reverse complement strand
CCTGGTTCACCGACTGGGGGCGCGACACCATGATCGCCCTACCCGGCCTGTTGCTCACTCGCGGCGAACTCACCCCGGCGCGCGCCCTCATCGATGCCTTCCTTCGGCACTCCTACCAAGGTCTCATCCCGAATCGCTTTCCTGATTCTGGCGAGACACCCGAATACAATTCGGTCGATGCCACCCTGTGGTTGATTGCCGCCATCGCGCAGTTGGAGGCCGCCGGCGGCGACACCGAAGGCCTCAGGCCTGCCGTCCAGGAGATCGTCGCCTGGTTGCGTCGCGGCACTCTGTATGGCATTCGCGTCGACCCCGCCGATGGTCTCCTCGCCGCCGGAGACGCCACCACCAACCTCACCTGGATGGATGCCCGTGTGGAGGATCGTCCGGTTACCTCGCGCCACGGCAAGGCTGTCGAGATCAACGCCCTTTGGCTTAACGCTTTAGCCTACCTGAACGATCCGAAGCTCGAAGTGGTCACGATTGCCTTCCAGCAGAAGTTTTGGAATGGGCGGTATCTTTTAGACTGCATAGGGGATGACCGTTTGCGCCCCAATCAGCTGCTCGCCCTGTCCCTGCCGTATCTCTGTGTCACCCCGGAGCAAGGTAAATCCATACTTGAGATAGTTGATTCTGAGTTGTTCACTCCGATAGGGTTACGGACCTTGGCCTCCAGCGATCTCTCCTATTGCGGGCGGTATGAGGGTGGTCCGGCGCAACGCGATGCGGCCTATCACCAAGGCACCGTCTGGCCTTGGTTACTCGGGCCCTACTTTTCCGCCTGCTTGCGGCTGCGGCCCGAAAGCCGATGCCTCATTGAGGCGCAAGTGGCTCGTTGGCGGGAAGAGACCACGGTCAACTGCCTGGGCCATCTGGCGGAGATCTATGATGGCGACCCGCCCCATCGTCCGCTCGGAGCGCCCGCCCAAGCCTGGAGCCTGGCCGAACTTCTTCGCGTCGAGGCGCTTCTGGCACGTTAGAGGACGGGCGCGTTAGAATACTGGCATGCGATTTGGCATCAACACCATGCTGTGGACGGCGAACTTCACCGCCGCTGACCTTCCGATCCTCGACAAGGCCAAGGCCTGGGGCTATGACGGCGTCGAGATCCTGCTCGTCGATCCGGTGGCCTTTCCGTCGGCGGCCCTCTATCAAGCCTGCCTTTCGAAAGGCTTGGGCCTCACCGCCGTCGGTATCGCTTCGCTCGAGAACAATCCGCTCAGCCCCGACGCGGGAGTGCGCCGGCATACGTTGGACTATTTCCGGGCCTGTATCAAGGCGCTGGCCGAAGCGGGCGGCGAGATCCTCGCTGGCCCCATGTACGCTCCGCTGGGCCACTTCACGGGCGTTCGCCGTACGGCCGACGAGTGGAAGCGCTCGGTGGAGTTCTTTCAGGAACTCGCGCCCACTCTCGACGCCCATCGCATCACGCTGGCCCTCGAGCCGCTTAACCGTTTCGAGACTTACTTCCTGAACACCGCAGCCGACTCGGTCGCCTTTTGCGAAGCCATCCACCACCCCCGCATCGGCATCCTATTCGATACTTTCCACTCGAACATCGAAGAGAAAAGCATTCCCGACGGCTACCGCACCGTCGGCCCCTTTCTCCGGCACGTCCACGCCTGCGAAAACGACCGCGGCACCCCTGGCACCGGCCACATCGACTGGACCGGTGTTTTCCAGGCGCTCCACGACGTCAACTACGACGGCTGGCTTACCATCGAGAGCTTTGGCTCCGCGCTCAAAGAAATCTCCGCCGCCGCCCGTATCTGGCGCGACCTCGAAAAGGACATGGACACTCTGGCCTCCGAAGGCATCCGCTTCCTCAAATCCAGTTACACGTAACCTGGAACAACGGGCCATGCGCGTTAGTCGACAAAGCCCCGCCAAGTACGGCCACGATCGTCGCGCAGTGTGATGCCGAAATTGTCACCCACGCCCGTCGCATAGTGGCCTTCGGAGTCACGAAACCGAAAGCGAATGGAGTCGTCATATTGCCGTTCTGCCGCCCCGCACCATTCGTTGCCGAATTCATCACGCAACCGGATAAAGTCGCCGTCCCCGAATCCGCTCAGGATTCCCCCACCCTGGCCACTCTCGAGCCGAAACTGGCCGCCTCGAATGAGTGAGCGTTTCCGTTTACGAATCAGCATATGCCCAGCGTGTACCAACGGCGCCCAATATGCCATCGGTAATATCCCTTAGCCCGCGGCGTAAGCGGCGGGGCACATTCACCGATAATGAAGACATATGTCCGATGACCTACACGCCCAACGCGCCGTGAATCCAGTGCGTGACGGACTGGAGCGCACGGGCCTCTATCACAGCATGCGGCTGCCCGATGGCCGGGTGCTCGAAGGCGCCATGCCGCTCAGTTATCAGGAAGACCGTTGGCGTTGGTTTGGCCTGCCCGATGACCTCACCGGCTGCAAAGCTCTCGATGTCGGGCCTTGGGATGGCTACTTCACCTTTGAACTCGAGCGCCGGGGCGCCGAAGTGACGGCGATCGATTATGCCGACTTGGACACCTTCCGCCTTCTGCATGGCCTCATGCAATCGAAGGCCAATTACCGCAAGATCGATGTCTACGATGTCACCCGCGAAGCGTTGGGCGAATTCGATATCGTTCTCTTCCTGGGCGTTCTCTACCACCTGAAGCATCCTTTGTTGGCCCTCGAGCGGATTTGCGCGATCACGAAAGACATCTGCCTCATCGACACCTATGTCGTTGATCCGGAGGATTTCCGGGAAGGGAAGTCGGCGGCGATTCCCTATGCCGAGTTTTACGAAACGGACGAGTTGGGCGGTCAACTCGATAATTGGTGCGGCCCCACGGTTAGCCAAGTGCTGGCCTGGGTCCGGGCGGCCGGCTTTGCCCAGGCGTCTGTACTCAAGGTGACATCGACCACCGCCTGCATTCGCGCAAGCCGCCACTGGCAAAACCTGCCCCCCATCACCGATGGCCCGTTGATCCTGCACGGCGTCAATTCATCCACGCATGGCGGACGCTGCTTTCGGTCCACTCAGGAAGAGTACCTCGTCTTCTGGTGCGCCTGGCCCTCGGATCCTGCCCCGCGGCTCGACAACATCTACCCGGAGGTGGACGGCTTTGGCAACCCGCCGATCTTCAGCCGGCTAACGCCCACCGGTTTGATGATCTCCACCCGCCTGCCTCCAGGCCTTTCCCCCGGCCGCCACCAAGCCCGCTTGCGCATCGGCCCGTCGGATTGGTCTCTGCCCGTCGACTTCTATGTGGACCTGGAACCCCTAACCGGGTTGCTCACCATCGGATCGATACAGGACGCTATCAGCCTCCGCCTTGGCGAAGTGGATTGGGCGCACGGTGGCTGGCTTACCGTCTGGGTGCGCGGGCTTTCTGAACTGGCCGACATCGGCAATGTCACCGTGCACATCGATGGCGTGCCCCACCGGCCCAACGCCATTGTGGAGAGCCAGGTGAACGTCCAACTCAGGCCCCTTTTTCCAGCGGGCGAGCACCTGTTGACCGTGAAGCATCGTGGCCTTTCCAGTGACGAGGTGGGGGTTACCGTCCTGGGCGACGCACCCGTGATCAAGGGTTTTGCGAACGCGACGGGCTAAACCAAGTTAGGGCGTCGGCTCGACGTAATCAGCCAATTCGCGGCGCACGCTCTCGGGAGCCTCTACTTCGAGGATCACGTCGGTGCCATCGAACCGGCTCGAGAGCACTTTGGCCCGCTCATGCAAGACATGCAGGGCTGCGCCGTCGGCGGAGGCGATGCGGAAGGTGGCTGGCTCCACCGGGTCGATGGAGAGTAGTTGGTCAATGCGGCTTCGCAGCTGGTCGAAGCCCTCGCCGGTTAAGGACGATACGGCCACCGCCGCGGGCGACTCTTCGGCTCGCGCATCGCCCAGCACGCGGCGCGCAATGCTGGTGACATCGGCCAAGCCATCCGGCAGCCGGTCGATCTTGTTCAGCACCAGCAACTGGGGCGTCTTGGCGGCATCGATCTCTTCGAGCACCTTGAGCACATGCGACGCCAGCAACGGCGCGTGGGGCGACGACGCGTCCACCACGTGCAACAACAAACGCGCTTCTACCACTTCTTCCAGCGTCGCGCGGAAGGCGTCAATCAACGTGGTGGGCAAGCCGCGGATGAAGCCGACCGTGTCCGAAAACAAGACCTTGCGTTTGGACGGCAGCACCAAGTGCCTCACCGTTGGGTCAAGCGTGGCGAACATGCGGGCGTCAGCCTCGACATCGGCGCTGGTTAGCCGGTTGAACAACGTTGACTTGCCGGCGTTGGTATAACCTACCAAAGAAATTGTGGCCAGGGGCGCGCTTTGCCGTTGCCGCCGCTGAATGGCCCGGCCGGCGCGCACTTGCTCAATGTCGCGCTTGATCTTCGAGATGCGCTGCCCAATCCGGCGGCGGTCCGTTTCGAGCTTCGTTTCACCAGGGCCGCGCGCGCCGATGCCGCCGCCCATCCGCGATAAGGCAATGCCTTGTCCGGAGAGGCGCGGCAGCATGTAGTTGAGTTGGGCAAGCTCCACCTGCAACTGGCCTTCCCGGGTTCGGGCGCGGCTGGCAAAGATGTCGAGGATCAACTGCGTGCGGTCAATCACCTTGCAGTCCAGGAGCGTCTCGAGATTCCGCTGTTGAGATGGCGAAAGGTCACCGTCGAAGATGGCGGTGGTGGCCTCGTGCATGGCCAGCATGGCCTGCGCTTCGGTGATCTTGCCAGAGCCAATCTTGGTGGCGGTGTCGGGCGCGCCGCGCGATTGCAGCAGGCGATCGACCACGCTAGCGCCAGCGCTCCCGGCCAAGACCGCTAGCTCATCCAGCGACTCCTCGGGCGTCGTGTCCAGGTCTGCACTATGGCCCGGGGAAGGCCGTCGTTTGACGTGCAGACCGATCAGGATCGCGGTTTCTTTTTTAGGGAGCGGCAGAGTTGGTTAGCGTTCTCCGGCCTCAACCGGCGGGGGCGGTGGCGCACCGGGACCCGGGTGTAGCCCTCCGGCGTGATTGCCTTGCGCCGCAGCCGCCTGCATCGGGGGATGCATCATATTGCGCGACACCACCACCGTCGAGATGGCATGTTTGAAGATCAGCTGTTCCTGATTGTTGGCTTCGAGAATGACGGAGTACTTATCGAAACTCTTAATTCGCCCGGAAAGCTTTACACCACTCATCAAATAAATGGTGAGGTAGATCTTTTCTTTCCTCGCGTTGTTGAGAAAAGCTTCTTGTATATTTTGTTGTAGTTGTGCTTGCTTTTCCATGGGGGGAATCCCGTTTTGAACCGGTGTCATAAATCCAAGGTCCTCATTATTTTACACTAAACTTGACGAAGATCGAACCTAACAACTCGATTAACATGACTTCATGGTTTGGGTTTCCTACGAAGCAATTACAAAGCTAAATGATAGCATTATCATTTACTTACACTCGTTTCGGGTCGGGGTGGTTCCATGGGCTCCGGTACGGACGCCGCAGTAATCGATTCGCTCCTACGTCGCCAATCACCTGGTGCGCGACCGGATCCCAGACTAAAGTGCGCCCTCCCA
>JAYVUQ010000515.1:0-2650 GCA_043787785.1 Bryobacteraceae bacterium | reverse complement strand
TCGCGCGTAATTCCCACCCCAGTTTTCGCCATTATCGGCCAGCACCTATTTCGGGTTATTTCCGGGCGTGGTTGAGACCGTTACTTCTGACGATTCCTCTTTTGTCGTGCGGTGAAAACCGTGGTCAGCAGCGCTTTCCAGCCCAATGGCGGTGGGCATTGACCCCAGCCGCACGTCACTCCTTTATTTTCTCTCACCGGCGTCTACTCTAACTGGCGGATCATCCACGCCAATCCGCCCAATCCCATGAGCATGACGAGAAACATGAGACCCAATAACAATGTCGAACGCTTGGCGTTCTTTTGTAAGTCGGCTTGTAAGTCGCCGGTGAGTGCTTTCCGAAGTTCGTCCAAGGAGCCTACGGGGGCAGCCGCACCCGGGCTGGCGGCAGTGGGGGTTAGTTCTTCCATCTGGACGCCGAGGGCTCGTAACGCTACCTCAACGCCGTCCAAACGCTGGCGGATCGCTCGCACGTCCTGAATCAAAGTCATGGCCGAGACCTCGCCGCCCGCGGGATAGGTGACCGCGCTTTCATCCGCGGAATCGGGCAAAACGGCTTCAGTTTCTAACTCTTGCGCTTCAACAGTCATGCCGGGCTTATCGGCCGTGGGGCGGGAAGCTTGAAAAGGAAGAAGTCTAACTCCCCACCGCGCCCACCATGGGTGAACTCGCCGAGGCATACAAGCGCTTGGGCATTCGTCCGGCCAGATAAGCCAACCGGCCCCCCATCACGGCGTACTTCATTGCCTCCGCCATCTTCTCAGCGTCGGTGGCCTCGGCCACCGCGGTGTTCATCAAGACGCCGTCGAAACCCAATTCCAAGGCCAATGCGGCATCGGAAGCCGTACCCACTCCAGCATCGACAATCAGCGGCACCATATGAATCTTCTCGCGCAGAATGCGCAAATTGGTGACATTCTGAATGCCCAAACCGGACCCGATCGGGGCCCCCAGCGGCATGACGGCCGCCGCCCCGGCGTCAATCAAGCGGCGGGCGTTAATCAAGTCATCGGTCGTATAAGGAAGGACGACAAAGCCCTCTTTGGCCAGCACCGTGGTCGCTTCCAGCAACCCGGCGTTGTCCGGAAACAAGGTCTCCGGGTCGCCAATCACTTCGAGTTTCACCCAATGCGACAATCCCACCTCGCGGCCCAATCGGGCCGTCCGGATGGCATCGTCAGCCGTAAAGCAGGCTGCCGTGTTCGGCAGGATGAAGTATTGGTCGCGGTCAATATAGTCGAGCAGACTCTCCTTGCCCTTGTCGTTCAGGTTCACCCGCCGCACGGCTACGGTAATTACCTCGGCCCCGCTGGCCGCATGGCAGCGCGCCATCTCTGGAAAGCTGCGATATTTGCCCGTGCCAATCATCAGGCGGGACCGGAAGGTGCGGTCCGCAATGCGAAAAACGTCTTCCATGGGTTACTGGTGAGTGGGTGCTAAGCGGGCCAACGCCTCGGCCAACAACTGCGCGATCTCTGGAGCCTGACGGCGTTCGATGTCATGCCGGTGCATATAGTAAACGGGCTTGCCGTCCTGAAAAATGGCCATCGATGGCGACGAGGGCGGAAACTGCCCGAGGTGCTGTTCGCGTAAATGGTCGGTGGCATCGACGTCGCCGCCGGCAAAGACGGTGACGGTCTTGGTGGGTTTGTGCACGCCTTGCAGCGCCATACCTACGGCAGGGCGGGCCTTGCCGGCGGCGCAACCACACACCGAATTCACGATCATCAGCACGGTGCCGCTCTGGGGGGAAAGCGCGGCGTCCACTTCGGACGGCGTGCGCGCCTCTTCCACGCCATATTTGGTTAAGTCTTGCCGCATCGCGGCGATCAACATCTCTGGATAAGCCATGGTGATTCCCCTACACTGGTAATTTCGGTCTCTCTTACAGTATGCAGCGAATCCATGTCTACCTCAAAGTCGTCATCGAAGTGGATGACGACGAACGCCCCGAGCGGCTCACCGTCGAACTCCAGCGGGTGCTAAAACGCGTCCACGGCGTGCGCGCGGTGGAACTGACGAATTCGACGATCGAGCCGTTCGACGCGCCGAAGGAAAAGGGCTAAACCGCAGGGGGAAGCCGCGGAACGGTCGCTCGGCATCTACCTGAAAGCGGCCCGTGGCGAGCCGGCCGTGGACGATCTGGATTCGGGCAGCCTGATGAAGATCGGCGCCTTAGCGAAAGCTGTGGGTGTCACCGTACCCACGATTCGCTTTTGGACCTCCGAAGGCCTGCTGGAAGTGGCGGAACAAACTGCTTCGGGCTACCAGCTGTATTCGCCCGACATGGTACAGCGTTGTGAATCAATTGAGAAATGGAAAGGGCAGCGGCTGACTTTAGCGGAGGTCAAGCGCCGCCTGCAATAGGCGGAGCTTTCAAGGCTGGCTTAGAAAACCCGGCAGTTTTTGCTGGCCCCGCCTTGCGACGGGGCCAGTTCTGTCGGTCCGGAAACTAACTACAGCCGCTTGTGCCGCCGCAGTTCTCGCACTTGAAGCAAGACCCATTGCGCGTCATCAACGAACCACACACTTGGCAGACCGGCGAATCGGCGATGGCCGAGGCGTTCTCAAAAGGCAGCTTTTGCTGGCTTTCCGGCTCCGTCGGCTTCAGCATCAGGCCGTCTCCGGCCTCGCTTACTGAATACTCCGG
>JAYVUQ010000514.1:0-2231 GCA_043787785.1 Bryobacteraceae bacterium | reverse complement strand
GCGATCATGAGAAACAAACACCACCGTCCCCGTGTATTCCCGTAAGGACTCCAACAAGACATCCTTCGCCCGCATATCGAGATGGTTCGTGGGTTCGTCGAGCAGGATAAAGTTCGAAGGCTGCAAGAGCATCTTGGCCAACGCGTAGCGGTTGCGCTCGCCGCCCGAGAGCACCTGAATGCGCTTGAAGACGTCATCTTCAGAAAATAGGAAACAACCCAGCAGAGAACGAAGCTCGGTCATCGTCTTTCGCGGCGAGGCGGCTTGTAAGTCGTCCAGTAAGCGGGACTCGGGGTCCAAGGCCTTATATTGATCCTGCGCGAAGTAATCTACTTCGACGTTATGGCCCAACTTCAACTCGCCTTCCGTTGGCGTCTCCACCCCCGACAGCAGGCGAATCATAGTGGACTTCCCCGCTCCGTTCACTCCCACCAAAGCAATCCGGTCCCCGCGCTCAATATTGAAGCGCGCCTTCGAGAACACGGTCTTCTCGCCATAGAGCTTGGCGACGTCCTTCACCTCCACTACCACACGGCCACTGCTTTTGGGCTGCGGAAACGAAAAGTGAATCGCTTGCTCTTCGTCCGGAATTTCAATGCGCTCGATCTTCTCTAATTCCTTGATCCGGCTTTGCACCTGCTTGGCCTTGGTGGCCTGGGCGCGGAAGCGATTGATGAAAGATTCCAAGGCCTCAATGCGGTCTTTTTGATTTTTGTACGAGGCCTTCAACTGGATGAGCCGTTCGTCCTTCAGCGTCGTATATTTGGAATAATTTCCGACGTAAATCGTCACTCGCTTGTTCCATATCTCCGCAATGCGCCTAACGGTCGCATCCAGAAAGAAACGGTCATGCGAGATCAACACGACGGCGTTGGGATAATTGGCCAGATACTCTTCTAGCCAATTGCGGGCCTCCAAATCCAAATGGTTGGTCGGCTCATCGAGTAAAAGGATGTTCGGTTTCTCGAGCAATAGCTTGCCCAGCGCGATGCGCATCTGCCAACCACCGGAGAACTCTTCGGTCTTGCGCCCCCAGTCTTCCTTACTGAAGCCCAAACCCGTCAGCACGGCGCCAACCTGAGAGTCCAGGGAGTAACCGCCCGAATGCCGGAAGATACTATCGATACTCTCAAAGCGCTCGGCGATCTCTTCGTACTCCGCGCTCGTCGGATCGACGTCAGACATGCGGTGCAGTAGTGTTTCCTGCTCCTGCTCCAAGTCGCGCAAGGTATCGAAGACCGTCATGCACTCCTCAAAGACCGTGCGCCCGGACATTGAAAGGCCATCCTGCGGAAGATAGCCAATGCGAATCCCCTTCTGCAAGTTCAACTCGCCTTGATCCAGCGTTTCGAGGCCGCCAATAATCTTCAGTAAAGTCGACTTACCGGTGCCGTTCGCGCCCACAAGGCCGATACGGTCCTGGGCGGTGATCATCCAATCGAGTTGATCGAAGAGAACTTTGTGCGCATAGCGCTTGCCGGCGTTTTGTAATTGAATCATTCAGTGTGACGTAATGCACGGCCGGGCCGTTGGTTGGTAAGTTGGTCGCGCTCGAGAACGGCGACGCCATTCACCAGAACTAATTCGAAGCCTTCGCTGTAAGCATGGGGCGCCGCAAAGGTAGAGAGATCTTTAATTTTTGCCGGATCGAAGAGAACTAAGTCGGCGGCTAGGCCGGTCCGCACCAGTCCCCGGTCGCGCAGGCCAAAGGTGCGGGCAGGCAGCGAGGTCATCCGGCGGATGGCGTCTTCCAGGGGGATCACTTTGCGTTCCCGCACGTAAGTGCCGAGAACGCGGGCGTTGGTGCCGTAGCTGCGGGGGTGAGGGTTTCCAGCGCCCATCTCGCGGACACCGCCATCGCTGGCTACGGCGGTAAACGGGTAGCGCAGGATGCGGTCGACGTCATCGTCGCTCATGACGTGATAGACCATCGAAGGGTCAGCCTCGGCGAGAATATCCAGCACCAGGTCGGCCTCGGCTTCCGCATTGGCGGCTCCGCCACGCAGGCGGTTCACTGCGCTAATCGTCTGGCCTTCCCATTCTTTATGGGCTGAATAACTCGCGATGGTGGCGTAGGAGTAATCGGTGAGGCCGCGGCCGCGCAGCATTTCCAGCATTTCTTTCTTGATCTGGGCCCGGGTCTGCGGGGCGCGAATGCGCTCACCCAACGCCTTGCCGCCACCGGCTTGGGCCCAGGCGGGCACGCGGATACTGAGGCTGGTGCTTGACCG
>JAYVUQ010000513.1:0-3297 GCA_043787785.1 Bryobacteraceae bacterium | reverse complement strand
CTTGCGTTCGGCCTCTTTCTCCACGGCTACAATGGTGCCGATGTTGGGTGCGACATCGCCCAAAACGCCAGCCGGGGAGCGGCCGATCTGGACCCAGGTTTGGCAGAGCTGATGTTGGAGCGCCCAGGGCTGAATGGAGCGGACAATGGCAAGATCCGGTATGTTGCTCGCGAGCTTGGGCATCAGGCCCACGGGGAAGCGAATGCCGCTAATGGTTTCGGGCTTCATCAAGGCCATCGGCGTATCGGCACCGTCCTTGAAGTCGAAGGTGTCGACATGAGAAGGTGCCCCAGCGAGCAGGATAAAGATAACGTTCTTCGCCTTGCCGTTGGTGGCGGCGCCGCTGCGCTTGATGACATCCTGCCCCAGGGCCGGCTTGCCCGCCAGGAACATGCCTGTTACTCCGGCACCGGCCTGGAAGAAAGCGCGGCGTGAGAGGTAGGGCCGCTCAAAGAAGGGCTGGGTGGCGTGGGGGTTCCGAAGAAAGGATTTGAGGAATTTCTTTTCGTTGCGCATGTGAATCTCCCGGTTAGTAATTAAACACGAAGTCGACTTTGTTATAGAGCGACCAGACTAGATCCTCCAGCCGCTGCTGGCGGAGCAGGGGAGTTACGGCACCACCGAGCAGGCCGTTGGCGGTGATGGACTCGTCGGGAGTGGGAGGACGATTGAGGACCGTGAGAAACAGCTCGCGGACTAAGCCCGCGTTGTCACTCGCCGTATAGTTATTGAGTAACTGGCGGGTAAGCGTGGGCACGACGCCGTTGAGCGCCGAGCGGGTGCGGTCCATCACGAAGCTGTCGTTCAAGAGGTTGAGCACCTGGGGAATAGAGCCCTCTGATTTGCGATCCGCATCGACGCGATTGCCGCGCAGAAAACTATCCAGGAACTGGGCCATGGCGCCGCCGGGTAGCGTCCGGGTTTGCGGCAACTGCATCGACCAATTGACGGTGGCCGCGGTGACGGGAGCGCCGGGCATCGTCACCGTGGAGACGTTGTAGGCGTAGCGCATGGGTGAGTTACTCACTTGAGCAATGCCATCCACCACTTCTTCAGCCCACAGCCGGCGCACCAGGTGGCGGGCAAAGTAAGTTTCATACTGGGGCTGCCAATTACCGGAGTAAGACGAGGAAAGCTGGTAGGCCTCTGAGTTACAAATCTTGCGCATGAGATCACGGAAGCTAAAGCCGCTCTTCTGGAAGTCGGTGGCGAGGGCGTTCAATAACTCAGGATTGGTGGGCTGGATAGTCCAGGGCGCGGGCGGGGGGTTGTTGGGGTCCATGCGGCCCGGGTCGAATAGATTCGCGGGCTCCACGATACCGCGGGCAAAGAACTGCTTCCAAACATAATTAACCGAGGCGCGGGCGAATTGCGGATCGGCGACGACGATGCGGGCCAAGGCTTCGCGATAATTCTCTCCAGAATTCGGCTTGCCGCCGTCACCGAAGGGATACTCCGGCGACACGGTGCGGGTGGAGCCTAAGGGTGCGCGCGGCGAGCGATTGCCGCTGGTGGTATTGAGCGTGTAATCGGCATTGCGGGGCGCGTCGGCGAAGGCGGCGATGTAGACGTTGCGATTGGTGGGGTCAGGATAGGTGCGAGTGACGGCCGTCTTCGAGAAGAACGCGG
This sequence comes from Bryobacteraceae bacterium, assembly GCA_043787785.1. Taxonomy (GTDB): domain Bacteria; phylum Acidobacteriota; class Terriglobia; order Bryobacterales; family Bryobacteraceae; genus JALHNI01. The sequence goes on along the minus strand of JAYVUQ010000513.1, from coordinate 1,668 downwards.
ATAAACCCCAAGCTTGGGCGCGGGTGGCGGACTTTCCCCAGACACTGAGAGCTTCCAGGTGACCGCGCCCGTTGTGGCATAAGATGCAATTCTGATGTCCCATCCCCAGCAAGCGCTCGGCGACAATCTCGCCTTGCAGGTCGTAGTTATCTTGTGCCGGGCCGCCGGTCATCAGGCCGCCCAGGTTCCAATTTAACTCGCCTTGTTCCCAGTTATTCGTGCCCGTAGCGGTGATCATTTCGGTCACCAACTTGTCGTAAGGCTTACCGGTGGCGAGGGAACTCTTCAGATATTGATAGAAGGCGTTGCGGCCCTCGGCGAAGCGCCGTACTTGGCCATTGTCGTCGACGTTCTTGAACTGGTCGCCGAGGAACATGGTCCACTTGTCTATCCACTCCGGTGAATTGAGTAACTCGTCAATCAGCTTGGTGCGTTTATCGGACGCATTATTTTCCACAAAGGCTAGGATGCGTTCATATTTTGGAGGCCGGCCAGTGAGGTCGAAGGTGACGCGGCGGATAAACTCGTAGTCGTTGGTTTGGTCGGCGGGAGTAATGCCAGCCTGTTGCATGGCCTTGAATAGATATTGGTCGATGAAGCCGAGTTGCTCGAGACGGTCGAAGACCGAGGCGCCAGTCTTACTGGAGGACAGGGTTCGAGACAGGTGGGAGACGGCTTCGACGGTGGCCTTCGAGAAGCGATATTGCCGTCGGGCCTGACGGTTAACACTCTCTTCGTAAAACCGATCTCGATCCGAACCGAAGAGCGTGCATTGGGAGTGATCGGTATTGAATACCGGAGCGCCCAGCAGATCCGACACCGGCACCGGCTCTTGGGCGACCAGGAGTACCCAACTTCCGGCACCGAGCAGAACAGTGCCCGTGGCTGCCAGCCAACTCTTTGTTATGCGCATTAAATGCTCCCCACTCCTGATTTCCGTTACGTTTGGCTAAACCCAGGTTACCCTGTAAAGTTTCGTTAACTCCCCAGAAAATGCCAGGAAGAAAAACACCTTAGATGATAACCTTATCGGCAACGCAGGGCCGGGGCTATGTAGAACCGAAGGTTCATTTTGGACCACCGCAGGGGAGCCGTTTTGAGTAGAGGGTTGCAGCATCGTGCCCTCGTGGAGTGGGGCAGCTTTGTGAGACCAGAGAAAAGGGTGACAGCATCGGTTAAATGGAGCCCGACGATGGCAGGAAGCAGTAGGGGCAAGGTACGCTGAGCGAAGGTGTACAGTGCGGAGTTCAAGGAGGAAGCGGTACGGCGGATGGGGGAGGGGAGTCCGGCGGCGCTGGCGAGGGAACTGGGATTGTTTCCGAAGTTGCTGTATAACTGGCAGGACCAGTTGAGGCGGGGGGAGAAAATGAACGTCCGGGGCGGGCCGTCGGAAGAAGGACGTGACCGCGCCGGTGGTGAGGCCGGAGCGGATCGCCGAGTTGGAGCGACTGGTGGGAAGCAGCAACTGGAGCTCTCTTTTTTTCGCGGAGCCTTGCAGCGTCGAAGCATTGAACCAGCCGGAGAACGGCCGTGGCGCAAGGCGATTTTTGCCGAAATCCGGCAAGTGATCGACCCGGTGCAAGGGCAGTTTATTTCTAATCCGTTCGCCAGGCGAGCGATTGCCAGTGAACGGCTACTGTCATCCAGTTTTCGGGTCTCACTAGGCTG
>JAYVUQ010000512.1:0-4239 GCA_043787785.1 Bryobacteraceae bacterium | reverse complement strand
TCACAAAGCGGGGACGCAAAGAAAGATCACCGGCGCGAATGGTGGGTGCGAAGAGATTCCAGTCGCGGTTACGGATGAGGTGCACCGTATTCACATAGTTAAACTGCACACCCGCCACGAAGTTCTTAAAGAGTTCGCTCTCAAAGCCCAGGCCGGCTTGGGCGGCGCGGGGGTTCTGGAAGTTCGGAGCCATACCCGTGAAATTAGCACCCACGAACGGGTCACGCGCGGTGCCGCCCAAGGCGATGGCCGCCGCGCGCTGCACCACATCGAGCGGGATGATGGGAAGCGCGCCAAGCGCCGAGCTATTGAGGTTTACACCCGCCTGCCGAAAGGCCTCGAAGACCGAAAGCGTATTGGTACCGCCGCCAACAGACGTGGAGACGTCACCGGGGGTCGCACGGAAGTTGTTGAAGGGGCCGGCGAAGCTTAGCATCGGCGTCGCCGCGTAGAAGATGCCCGTGAAGCCACGGACGACTAGACGGCGCGAATTGGTGATGGGCGCATAAGCGAAACCAAAGCGCGGCATAAACTGCTTCATCGAGTCCTTAATTTTGCCTAAGTCCGGCGTGCCACCGTTCGGGAAGCGCACGCCATTCACGCGGGCCAGCACGGTCGCATTATCGGCTACGGGGGCGGGATTGTCCTGCCCTTCCCAGCGGAACCCCAGATCGAAGGTCAACTTGCGGGTGACCTTGAAACTGTCCTGAGCGAAGATCGCATATTGCTTCAGTCCGTAGTCGGCCAAGCCATTGCCGAGTTGGCGCGTGTAAGTGGTGAAGGTGGCAGGGGCGATGGTACCGGTGGTGAGCGCATCAAAACGATTAACACCGTTGGTGCCGTTTGCCCCGATGTGGGTCAAAATCGAGTTGATGTTGGCACCGGTGACGTTAAAGGCACCGAACTGGTTGAACGCGAAGAACTGCGAGGCCCGGACACGGTTGATGTCGAACCCAATCTTCAGCGTATGCTTGCCCTTGGTCATGCTGATCGAATCGGTAACCTGATAACGGCTGTCATTCTGCACCGTGGGCAGGAAACTGCGGGTGCCGACGGCGCCGATGGTGGTGTTTAGGGTTGGCGTGAGGGAATTAGCAATGCGCGGTCGCTCTTCGGCGGAACCGGTGAAGCGGAAGTCGTTCACGATGCTCGCGCTGACCAGCTTGGTGTATTGTACGAAGCCGTTGTGGATGAAGTCTTTCTCGATGCCCTCATTCGAAACGGCGTTGTTCGTGAAAGGGTTGATTGCGCCACCCACCGACACCGCATTCACTTCGTTCGAGCGCGAGTAGTTATAGCGGAGCGTGAGCCGGTCGCCATTAGCAAACTGATAGTCGCCCTTGGTGGTGAGCGCGGTGGCCCGGTTGGTCTGTTCAAACGGACCTTCGAGGCCCCGATAGAAAGCCAAGGCCGCCGCCGTATCGGCGTTCGCAGTGCCGTTCGCCAACTGCGGAAACACCACTTGGCGAGGCGTATTCGCATTCTGCGTTTCCACGGCCGCAAAATAGAAGAGACGATCTTTCTTAATGGGCCCGCCGATGCCGCCGCCGTACTGCTTCAAGGTCTCTGACGGCGCGACGAAAATCTCCGATGTCTGGCCCGGCGGCAAGAGCGGCACCGGATTGTTCTTGCTCAAATCACGCGGGCGAATCTGCCAGAACCCTTCGCCATGGACGGCATTGGTGCCGGACTTAGTGATGGTGTTCATGATGCCGCCCGTCGAACGGCCATACTCCGCCGTATAGCCGGTGGCCACCACCTGAAATTCCTGAATCGCACTCTGCGGCACCGTAATCACGCTGCCCGAACGCTCCCCACCGCGAATGCCGCCAAAGAAGGGCTGGTTGTAGTCGGCGCCGTCGAGCATCACGTTTGAGTAGATGCCCCGCTGGCCGGCAAAAGAGATCTGGCCGCGCGTCTGCGAGTCCACCTGCGCGGTGGGCGTCAAAGTGGCAAAATCCTGAAAGCGACGCCCGTTGATCGGCAGGTTGGTGATCGAGTTAGCATTCGCCGTCACCGATGAGGTGGACGACTCGAGATTAATCAAGGTCTCGCCCACTTCCACCGTGGTGGCCACCGCCTGCACCGAAACCGTTACGTTCACGGTGGCCGCCGAGCCAACGGTGAGCACTACGCCAGTAATCTTGCTCTGGGCAAAGCCGGGCGCGTCAACCGTCAGATTATAGCTGCCCGGATCCAGCAGCACCGCGCGGTAAGCGCCCGTATCGCTGGTCTTCAGTTCGCGCAGCAAGCCGGTGCCTGTGTTCTTAATGCTGACCTTGGCCCCCACCACGGCGGCCTGATTGGGGTCGACGACGGTGCCGGCCAGTTGCGCCTTATTGCCATCAGCTTGGGCCCATCCAAAGGCTAACGACACGATACCAAGGGCGAACATACGCAAAGGTTGGGTCATGAAAGTGATACTCCTGAAGTCAAAACAATCGCGATTTCATCCGCTCACGGACCGTTTCACGGGGAGGTCGTTACCCACTATTCTACAATGGCCAACGAAACGAGAGGGTTAATGTTCGATGAAATCCACATTGTGATCTACTCAGGTGATGCTAGCGAACCGGCGCCGGAGCTAAGAATCTCATTGGCCGGTGGCGCTCGAAGTTCAAACTTTGGCAGAACTTGTCTCCCGAATCGCACCCTTAGTGGGTCGGCTATTGCCGCCTAAAGCAACGAAATGCCACGAGAGTGGTGCCATTCCGGTACCTTCTCTCCCCTGTTCACCCGAGTGCCAAACGGCGATTGAGCCGCTAGACTTGATATGAAATGCTCCGATTTCTCGCCCTTTCTCTCCTGGCTTCGGTTGGCGCTCATGCGCAAATCAGCGAGCCGAACTTCAATGGCTGGTTCGTTTACACGGGCGACCATAAATTCAGCGAAACGTCGAGGTGGGGATTGCACCTCGAAGGCCAGTGGCGGCGCAACGAAGTCATCATCAAGCCACAGCAGTTGCTGATTCGCCCGGGCATCAACTACGAGATCAACAAACACGTGGAAATCGGCGGTGGCTACGCCTATGTGCCCACCTACCGCTATGGCACTTATCCGATCCGTAGTAGTTACACGGAGCATCGGCTATTCCAAAATCTGATACTCCGGAATAAGTTCGGCAAGGTAAGCCTGATGAATCGCTTTCGTTTTGAAGAACGATTTCTGCGTCCGGTGTTGAAATACGAGAATCGCTTTCGCTATTTGATCAAGGCCACTGTGCCCTTGAAAGGGCCCTGGTACGTGACGGCCTACAACGAAGTATTCATCCCCGTAAAGCCCGAGGTGCATCCGGCATTTTCTGATCAGAACCGGACGGCCGCCTTGGTAGGCTACAAGGTGACGCCGCACTGGCGGGCCGAAGTCGGCTATATGTACCAACCGGTGTGGCAACGCAATGGCCGGATTCGCGAAGACAACAGCACATTAATGGTGATGATTTGGAGTGATGAGCCGTTCCGTAAAAAAAAGCTTTAAATCACGCTACCCAAACAAATCCGCCACTATCTTTCCCTTCACCAACTCCCGCGGCTGATTCAGATGATTGCGGATCTCCATATCCGGATCCACCCCCAGCGCGTAGTAAATCGTCGCCAATAGATCATTCGGATGCACCGGCTTCTCCTTAGGCGACGATGCCGTCGCGTCGCTTTCACCGTACTGCACGCCCCGCGCGATGCCCGCACCGGCCACGACGGCGCTGTAGCAATAAGGCCAGTGGTCGCGTCCATCCGGCGCATTCGAATTGCCCGAAGTCGACACACCAATCTTCGGCGACCGCCCAAACTCCCCAATCGCCACCACCATCGTCTCCTTCAGCAATCCGCGCTGGTCCATGTCTTCCAGCAGCGCCGAAAGCGCCCGGTCCAGCTTCGGGCAGTGCAGATTTTTCAGCGGGCCGAAGTTGGCCGCATGTGTATCCCACGCCGTCTTTTCCGGGTCGCCATTAGCCACCGAAGGCCAGTTGACCTGCACAAATCGCGTTCCCGCTTCGATCAGGCGGCGCGCCATCAGAACGCTTTGACCGAAGGTGTGGCGACCGTAGCGATCACGCACCTCAGGGGTCTCTTTGGACAGATCCATCGCATCCCGCGCCTTGCCGCTGAGCACCAAATCGTATGCTTTGCCATAGTATTCGTCCACCGCAGACGCATTGAGCGCCTTCTCCAACTCTGGCATCGAACCGTTGATGCCCTTGAGCAGGTCGAAGCGGTCCTTCAGGCGCGATGCCGGAATCTC
>JAYVUQ010000511.1:0-2916 GCA_043787785.1 Bryobacteraceae bacterium | reverse complement strand
GGGCAGCGGACGACCAGTGCCCACGGTGGGTACGCTGACGATGCGCGAAAGTTCGGCCCGCGGACAGTATCATGCCACCACGGTGCAGGCCCAGTATCGGCGCAGCAAGTTCCAGTTCCAGGCTTTCTACACCGCGGCCTACAACTTTTCCGACGACGACAACGAACGCGACACCGGATTCAGCACGGCCAACGGTTATCAGGACGCCTTCAACTTTAAGCAGGACTACGGCTACGCCGCCATCGACATTCGCCACCAGTTCACGGCGAACTCCACTTACTCGCTGCCTTTTGGCATTGAGCTGGGCGGCATCTTCCGCGGCCGCACCGGCTTGCCGATCAATGCCCGCGTGGGAGCGGATACCAATGGCGATGGCGTCGCCTCGGATCGTCCCTTCCAGGGCCCGGGCCAAGTCTTCAAGCGCAACTTCTTCCGCAACCGCGGCACCACGGCGCTCGACATGCGCGTCATGAAGAGCTTCACCTTCCGCGACCGGATCAAGCTACAAGCCTCCATGGAGCTATTCAATCTCTTCAACGCCGATAACGTTGTCTACGGTTCGAATGCCCTGATCTATGGCGAAGGCTTTGGCACCGCCGGCCCTGTGCCGATCGACGCCCGCTTCATGCGCCTGCGCAATCCGGCCAACGGCAACTACGACCGCAATAACCAGCAGGTGGGCAATCCGCTCCAGGCGCAGTTTGGCGTGCGTGTGTTCTTCTAACGCCCTGTACTGGGTTCGGGCGTAGGTGGGTTGAGGAGGATCTTCTTGGCGTATCTGGCAACGCTCAAGCCCCAGCCCGAATGAGCTGTTTCCAACTCTCGCCACAGGCCGCTACCGACCTGGTCCTACTACCGGATGCGCTGCTTGCCCATTCAGCCTCCCCGGCGAATCAACTAAGATTAAGAGAACGTGACCGCCCCCAGCGCCCTCTTCGAACTCATCGGACAAGCCCGTCGGCGCACGCTCACCGCGCTCTTGTTTGAGCACCTCAGCTTCGCCGTCGCCATTGCCTTCGGCGCTGGTATCCTGCTCGTGCTGCTGGGTACCCAAATCTTCAACTGGTATTGGCCCGTGCTGCTTTTCGCGGTCGCGCTCGGCTACGGATATTACCGCTTCCGCAGCCAGACGCCGACCAACTACGCGCTCGCCCGCCAACTCGACGAGCGCCTCGCCTTACCCGATACGCTCTCCACAGCCTTTCACTTCACCGATTCCGCCGCGCCCAACGAAGAGGCCCGCCAATGGCAGCGCACCACGGCCGAGGCCGCCGCGCGCGACGTCGACGCCAAGGCCACCATGCCCTTCGCAGTGAAGCGCATCACTTATATCGCCGCCCTTATTTTTGCGGGCTTCGCCGGCCTCATCGGGGTGCGCTACGGCCTCTCCCAACACCTTGATCTCGCCACGCCCATGGTCCCCGGCCTCGTCGATCTATTTGGCTCCGGCAACACCCAGGTCGCCGAACTGCGCAAGAACGCGCTCAACCAGGCTCCCCAGCCTAACAATCCACTCAACCCAGAGTCGCCCAACTCCACTGACGAGCCCAAGGACCAGGCCGACGCGATTGGCGAAGCGCCCAAGGATGTCCTCAAAACAATTGGCGTGCCCGAGGTGGATAACCAGGGTGCCGAACCCTTTAAAGGCGAGAAGGGCCAAGAAGAAACGGAAGGTGCTGGCGAGGGTGAAAAGGGCTCTCCCGGCGAGCAAAAAGATGGCGGCGCCAACAAAGAAGGCGGCTCCAAAGAGGGCAAGCCGGATGGCGACCAGAAGAACGAAGCAGCCAACGGCGCCAAGAATCAGAACGCGGGCGACAACAACAGCGTGATGGATAAGATGCGCGACGCCTTCCAGAACCTGATGAACAAGATGAAGAGCCAGCCCAAGGGCGGGGAACAGCAAGCCAAGAACGGCAAGAAAGATGGCCAGGGCGAAGGCGAAGGGAAGCAAGGCAAGAAAGAAGGGCAGAAGGGTGCCCAGAATCAGCAGGGCAAGCCCAACGATCAGCAATCGCAAGCCGACCAAGCCTCCGACCAACAAGGCGAGGGCGAAGGTAAGCAGCAAACCGCCCAAGGCAAGGGCGGCACTGACTCGAAGGACGGCCAGCAGAATAACGACCCCAAGAGTGGCACCGGCCAGCAGGACGGCCAGAAGGACGTCAAGCTCGCCGCCCAGCAGGAAGCCATGGGCAAGCTGTCGGAGATCATGGGCAAGCGCGCCGAGAAACAAACTGGCGAAGTGATGGTGGAGGTGAACTCCTCGAAATCGCAACAATTGCGCACCGCTTACTCGCAGAAAAACGGCACTTACTCGAATTCCGGCGGTGAGATTCATCGCGACGAAGTACCGCTGCTCTATCAGGATTACGTTCAGCATTATTTTGAGCAAGTCCGTCGCCCCGCTGCGCCTTCGCCTGTCCCGAAAGCCAAATAAATTCTTTTGAAAGGATCTCCGCACCTGTGGCATTTCACGGGTATGGAGGTCCGATGAAAACTCAAAATTACGGATGGGCGGCCATGGCTGCTCTTTTAGGAATTGCCCTGCCCTTGGCGGCGTCGCCCGGCGATATTGCCCCGGGTTCACTGCATATGCGTGGCCAACTGAATCAGTTGTGCCCGTTGAAGCACACTGACGTACAGGCCGAAATTAGTGGCTTTCTCGCCCGCGTGACGGTCACCCAGGAATTCGTGAACCCCACCGGGCAAGCCATTGAGGCGGTCTATCGGTTTCCCTTGCCGGGCGACGCGGCCGTGGATGGCATGGAGATGCGCATCGGCGCGCGCGTCGTCAAAGGCGTCATCAAGCGCCGGGAAGAGGCCGAAAAACTTTTCAACGATGCTCGCCGGCGCGGCCAAACCGCGGCGCTGCTGAATCAGGAACGGCCGAATATCTTCACCCAATCAGTCACCAATATT